>NZ_JANSJA010000166.1:0-8150 GCF_047462335.1 Synechococcus sp. H60.1 | reverse complement strand
TGGCGACGGTTGTCCAGGAGGTGAGTCGTCGGCTGGTCAAAGAGGGCAAGCCCGAACAACTGCGGATGAGCCTAAGCAAAGTTTGTATGATCGACCTTTCCTTTATTGAGCAGGCCTATCTTGAGGTGGCCTATAATGCTGTACAGCAAGAAACAGGCATGAGCGAGGCTTTGTTTAAGCGCTTGATCGCTACCGGGGCTAACAGCTTAGCTTCCTCTTGATTAATAATCTTAATTAATTGGGTTGGGATAGGTGGGCCTGCGCTGGGGGCTTGGAGCTGAGAGCTATGGACAATATTCTCCGCATTGTTGTAACCGGGCCGGTGGGAGCTGGAAAGTCCACTTTTATTCGCACCATTAGCGAGATCGAAGTGGTCGATACGGATCGCAAGGCCACCGATGAGGTGGCAGAGCTTAAGAAGAGCACAACAGTCAGCATGGACTTTGGCCGCCTGAGAATTGGCGAAGAGGAAGAAGAGATGTGGCTGCATCTCTACGGCACTCCCGGCCAGGCCCGTTTTAGCTTTATGTGGGATATTTTGATTAGGCGTGCCCACGGATATATTCTTTTGGTACCTGCCCACTTGCCCGGCCAGTTTCGCAATGCCCAGGCCATTCAAGCCTTTATGAGAGCTAGGACAAGTGCTCCCTCAGTTATCGGGATCACTCATGTCGATCACCCCAATGCCTGGGATCCAGAAGACATTTTGCTGATCTTGAACAACCAAGATGGCTCGGTTCCCCACACGACCTTAAATGCCCAAGAGCCGGCCTCCGTGGCCAATACGCTGCTCCTATTGGTTGAGCAACTGATGCCCCAAGTGGTCGCCTGAGAGAAGGTAGCCGAGATGGCTCGGCCTCTTCCGGCTTCTTGTAGGTACTGCCTCGGAAGCAGAAGATGCTAAGGAATGTTAAGCTAAGGGGGACTTGGATCAGGTAAGCCTCATGGAGTCCCTCTACGTCAGCGGAGAGTTTTCCCGTAGCTTTGTCAACCCCCCTATCTACTCAGCCATTGCCCTGTTTAGCTTCTTTGCTGTTATTTTCGGCCTCATCTTTAAAGACAAGTTGGAGTACCAGGTAGCCCTTTGGCAGCGGAACCGAGAGCGCCAAGGCCAGATTCCCTACCGCACGCCAGGGGTGATCCTCACCTACAGTCTCTGCTGTGGGTTTGCCTTTGGCTTTGTGGCTGCCTGTTTGCACGTGTTTGGCTTATCCTTGGCTTTGGCTGCCTTGGTCGGCGGGATCCTTGTCTTCAGCACGGCAGGATTGATCTGGTGGCGGCTGGGATCCCTGATGGATCTATTGGCGGTGGGGGGATCCCAGGCTATTGATATCGATTCTTACGGGGCAGGGGCTATTTTGGGTTCTAAGGCGGCGACGCCCACGGAAGAAGAATAGGGTACTGATGCAGAACTTTTGGCAGGCCATCGCCCAGCACCTTTCTAAAATTACAGGGGATCCCTTAGATCCCCTTCACTTCCGTTCTGTAGGCGGGGGCAGCATCAACGCTGCCTACCAGCTTTCCTGTGCGCTTCAGGCTTCTTCCGGCCAGGAAAGGCGGGAATACTTTGTCAAGGTAGCGCGGGGGGGAGAGGGGGCGCTGGAGATGTTCGCGGCAGAAGCAGCGGGCCTGCAAGCCTTAGCGGCTGCCAACGCCGTGCGAGTGCCGCAGCCGATTGCCTGGGGATCCCTAGATGGGCAGGCTTACCTGGTGCTGGAATACCTGGAGCTGACCTCACCCCGCCCCCAAACGGGGAGTTTACTGGGATCCCAGTTGGCCCAGTTGCACCGCACGCTCTCCCCCAACGGCAGCTACGGCTGGGATCGCAATAACACCATCGGCTCGACGCCGCAGATCAACAGTTGGCGGCAGAACTGGTTGGACTTCTACCGGGAACAGCGACTGCTCTACCAGGTCAAGCTGGCCTGCCAGCGGGGTTACCGCGGCGCGTGGGTAGCCCAAGCCGAGCGGGTCATGGCGGAGCTGGAGACTTTCTTTCGGGACTACCGGCCCGTCCCGTCTCTGCTCCATGGGGATCTCTGGGGCGGCAACTACGGCGCCTTGCCCGATGGCTCACCGGTGATTTTCGACCCGGCCACCTACTACGGGGATCGGGAGACGGATCTGGCGATGACCGAGCTTTTTGGCGGCTTTCCACCGGAGTTCTACCAGGCCTATCAAGAAGCCTATCCGCTGGATGAGGGGTATTCCCGGCGCAAGCCTCTTTACCAGCTCTACCACTGGCTTAACCATCTCAACCTGTTCGGAGAGGGCTACCTGGGCTCGGTGCAGCGGGCCTTGCAGCAATGCTTGCGCTTTCTTGGATAATCCCTCTCCCGCAAAGGGAAGAGCCAGCCGGCAGCTAGCGGCTCTTTTCTGGCGCAGCTTCCCCTGCCATGACTACAGCCCCCATATCTCCCAGCAGGCGGGACTGGTTGCGCAATATCCCCAATAGGTTCAGCCGATTGGCCCGCAGCCTGGGATCCGGATCCATGACCAAAACCGCCTCGAAAAAGCGATCCACTGCAGGGGCTGCTGCCTGCAGACCCTCCACCAGCGGGGTAAAGTCTCCTTGGAAGGCTGGCTCCACCCCCAGCCGGTAAACCCTTTGACAGGCCTCGTACAGCTCCCGTTCTGCCGCCTCCTGAAACAGGCTGGGATCCACGGCAGCCGCTGGATTCAGCACGGCGTAGTCCAAATCTCCCTGGGCGGCCAGGCGGGCGCAGCGGTTGAGGGTGGGGTAGAGATCCGCCAATTCTTCAGTAGCTCGCAGATGTTGTAAGTACTCGGCCCGCAGCAGGGTGAGGGGCAGGTTGCTCAAAGCCCGCAAGGTCAGTTCCGCTTTCTGGGGATCCTCTGTCTGCACGGATTCAGGATCCCCGACCACGGCTCTGACCAAGTCATAGTCGATTCGCTTTTCCTCCTGCAGAAGGATTTGCAGCCGCTGGGCGAGAAACTCCTGCAACGCTTTTAAGGTCTTTTCATCTCCCGCCGCATACTCCTGCACCACCTGGCGCAGGAGCTGATTGACATCCAACCTCCAGTCGGCATCCCAGGCAATCAACACCAGGCTGTTGGCAGCCCGCCGCAGGGCAAAGCGATCCGAAGAACCCGTGGGGATCTGCCCCAGGTGGAACATGCCCACCAAGGTGTCCAGGCGATCTGCCCAGCCCACCACCCGCCCGGTCAAAGAGGTGGGCAGAGCCTCCCCTGCCCCCAGGGGCCAGTAGTGCTGCTCGATCCCCTCTGCCACGGCTTCCGGCTCGCCGTCATGGCGGGCGTACTCGGCGCCCATGATCCCCTGCAGCTCCGGGAACTCGTACACCATTTGGGTAACCAGATCCGCCTTGCACAGGTAAGCCGTGCGATCTACTAAGGCTTGTTCTTGGGGATCCAGATTTAAGGCAGTGGCAATGAGGCGGCTGATGCGGCAGATGCGCTCCACTTTATTGCGCATGGATCCCAGCCCTTCGGCAAAGGTAACCGCCTGCAGCCGCTCCACCCGCTGGGCCAAGGGGATGCGGCGATCCTCCTCGTAGAAAAAGCGGGCATCGGCTAGGCGCGCCCGCACCACGCGGCTGTTGCCTGCCGCAATCCGCTCCGCTTGCCGGGGGTCGCCGTTGGAGATGGTGATGAAGTAGGGTAGCAATTTCTCGGGATCCCGGCCATCCCGCACCGGGAAGTAGCGCTGGTGGGTGATCATCACCGTCTGGATGACCGCAGGGGGCAATTGCAAAAACTCCGGCTCAAAGCGCCCCAGAACGGCCGTTGGCCACTCCACCAACTGCACCACCTCCTGTAGCAGAACAGGGGGGATCTGGGCTCGCCCGTTCACCTGCTTGGCCAGCTTGGTCACCTCCGCCTGGATCTGCGCCGCTCGTGCCGCCGGGTCAGGGTTGACGCCGGCTGCTTGCATTTGCTGAACATAGCTCTCGGCCCGCTCCAGGACAACCTGCTGGGATCCCAAAACGCGGTGGCCACGGCTGACCCGCCCGGCCACTAAGCCTGGCAGAGGATTGCCCTCAGGGGTAGGCCAGAGCAAAGGCAGTACCTGATCGTCCCAGAGGGAGACCAGCCAGCGGATGGGACGGGGAAACTTCAAGTCTCCATAGCCCCAGCGCATCAGCCGTTCGCCGCTCAAGCTGGTGATCCAAGTGGGCGCCAATTCCTGGAGCACCGCTGCCGTCGGCCGCCCCTGCAGCCGCTGCACGGCAAAGACAAAGGATCCCTTGCCCACCTGTCGGATCTCCAGGCTGGCAGGATCCACCCCCTGCTTCTGGGCAAATTTTTCCCCGGCAGGGGTGAGGCGGCCATCTTGGTAGGCCACCTGAGCCGGTGGCCCCTTCACCTCCAGGGTGCGATCCGGCTGCTGGGTGGGCAGGCCCCGCAACAGAACTGCCAAGCGGCGCGGCGTGCCGAAAAGCTGCATCTCCTCGGCCTGTAGATGGGCTTCTGCCAAAGAGGCCGGGATCCCCTTCCTCCACTGCTCTAGGGCCGAATCAACAAAACTGGCCGGCAGCTCTTCACAGCCGACTTCCAGCAAATAGGCAACCATACCCCTCTGCTCTTAGCGACATCCCCCCTGGGGATCCCAGTTTATCAGGGGAGCCGGGGCGGCGTTCACACAAGAGCTGCAACCCGCCATCAGGACCAAGTGGAATCCCCTACTGCCAGAACGCCCTCCTGCGGCCGTGCCGGGGAGGCAGCAGGCAAATGCACCACAAGGATGGGAAGGTTAGGCCGGTTACGGGCGATGATCTCCGGCTCGCGGCCCAGACGGGAGCGGCTGCGGGCTTCGCTGGGGATCAACACCAATGCATCCCCCGGCTGCAGCGCCTTCAACACCTCGGCCACCAGCCCTCCTTGCACCCGTTGGAGCGGCAGATGGGCGTAGCTTGCCGCCACCAGGGCCGGAGAGCGCTCCCGTGGCGGTCGGGTTTGCACCAGGAGAATCTGCAGCGCCGCCTTCAATTCCTCGGCCAGCGTCTGCGCCAGCCCAATCGTCTGCTGCAGGGATCCGGGAGACACTGCCAACTCTGGGGCTGCCAAAAGGATGCGCTGTGTTGTCTCGATGGGGACGGGGAAGCGCGTAATCAGCACCGGGATCCCCACCTGCCGCACCACTGCGTCGATGACGCTGCCAAAGAAATTTTCCGCGTAGGTGGAGTAGCCCTTCCAGCCGAGGATCACCAAGGTCGCCTGCCGTTCCGCTGCCGAGCGAATGATCCCTTTTTCCACCGAATCATCCACCCGCCGAATGGCTTCCACTCGGGCCACGGCGCTGTGGGCTAGAACTTCCGCAAAGGTCAACAATTGCTCTTGCCGGGCCAGAGCCGCCGGCGAGATCCCAGCGCGGTCAGACAAAACGTGCAGCGGCAGCAGCGTCCCCCCTTCTTTCTTGGCCAGAATCAAAGCCAACCGCAGCAGGTTGCTCTCGGTGTCAGGGTTGGCCACCGGCACCAGGACGCGGGATCCCCAGGCTGGCTGGGGCAGGTTACCAGCTTCTGCCGCCACCTCTGCAGGCTGGAGTCGCTCACCCCAGCGGGCCACGATCCAAGGCGAGGCAATGCAGGTAATCAGGATCATGGCGATGGTGCCGTTCACCGTCAGCTCATCCACCAATTTCACGTTGAAAGCCACCGTGATTGCCGCCAAAGTAGCCGCCGCCTGCGCTACCGACAGGCCGAACATGACCATAGCGCTGGCCAAGCGCCAGCCAAACAGTTGGGCCGGGATCCAAGCCGCCAAAAACTTGCTCACCACCTCCGCGGCAATCATCACTCCGCCCACCAGCAGCGTGCGTGGCTCGCCCAAGAGAATGCTGGGGTTGATCAGCATCCCCACCGAGATCAAGAAAAACGGTATAAACAACGTGTTGCCGATGAACTGAATCCGGTTCATGAGGGGGCTGAGCTGGGGAATGAGGGGGGTGATGGCCGTCCCAGCCAAAAAGGCGCCCACCACAGGCTCAATGCCAATCAACCCCGCCCCGTAGGCCACCACGAACAAGGTGGCAATCACAAAAGTAAACTCCGCCCCCTCGTCGTGGCCAAAGCGCTGGAAAAACCAACCGCCCAGCTTGGGCACCCCCCAGAGGGTGGCAAACATGTAGAGGGCAATCGAGGGGATGAGCGTCAGCCAGAATTGCAGTGTCAGCTCCCCTTGATGGGCGCGCACCACCACCGCCAGCACCAGCAGCGCCAAGACATTGGTAATCAACGTCGCCCCCAGGGTGGCTGTTACCGCCTGCAGGCGCATCAGGCCCAACTTGGAGACAATCGGCAGGGCAATGAGGGTGTGGGAGGCAAAACACGAGGCCACCAGCACTGCCGCCAGAAAGTCATACCCCAAGGCCAGCATGGCCGCCGTGCCGATCACCATTGGCAACAGAAAGGTGAGCACCCCGAAGACACTGGCCTTGCCGGCGTTGAGCTTCAAATCCTCCAGGCTGGTCTCCAACCCGGCCATGAACATGAGAAACAACAGCCCCACCGTGCCCAACAAGACGATGGTTCCGTCCCGCTGCAAGATGCCCAAGCCGTAGGGCCCCACCACCAACCCGGACAGGATCAGGCCGATGATCCCCGGCAGGTGCAGCCGCTCAAACAGCAGCGGGGCCACCAGCATGATCGTCAGGAGGATCAGAAACACCAGCACTGGGTCTTTCACCGGGCCGAGCAGGGCCAGAGGGATCCCTGAAATTGGCAGCCAGTTAGCCATCATCACTACCCAACAGACAGCAACCCACAGACTCGGCCAAGCGCCCGCCTGAGTCTATCAGATTCATCCAGATCCAGATAGCTCCCCATGGCCCACGGCTTTCGTCCAGTCTTCAATCTCCGGCAGGGTGTTTAACAAGCATTCAAAATACATCAAGAACACACTGGGAATGAAGACAGCCTGGCGGCGGCGCCCGCAAAGAGGCGAGAGAAACCTTCGAGAAACACACACTAAAATCGGAGGGTACATGCTCTTGGGCCGCTTATGAACCAGCTTGCTCCTGGAAAAGTGATCGGTCAGCGCTATCAACTGGTTCAGAAGATTGCGGCAGGGGGCATGGGGCAGGTGTTCAAGGCTGTGGATACCCGCCTGTTCAATCGTCCAGTGGCGGTGAAGCTGTTGCACCAAAACTTGGCAGGCGATGAAAACACCTGCCGTCACTTGCTCAAGCGCTTTCAGCAGGAAATTCGCATCAGTACCCTGCTGGGAGAGCACCCGGCCATTGTCAAGGTGCTGGATTACGGTCTGGAGAACAACCAACCTTATTTGGTGATGGAATACCTGAGGGGGCACAGCTTGGGAGAACTGATGCTCAAGCACCCGCTGCTGCCCCCTCAGCAGGTGGTGAAGATCGCCCGCCAAGTGTGTGCCGGTCTCTACTATGCCCACAATTTGGAGACTGAGCAAGATGGCCACCTCATCAAAGGGGTGATCCATCGCGACATCAAGCCCAGCAATCTCTTTGTTTTGAAAGATGAGACCCTGGGAGAGACGGTCAAGATCCTGGATTTTGGCATCGCCAAGTTGCTGAGCGATGTTTCTTTGGCCCTCGGCACCCAAACCACCGGCTTTTTGGGGACGGTGCGCTACGCCTCTCCCGAGCAGGTGCGCGGCGAGGAATTGGATCCCCGCTCCGACATCTACTCGTTCGGCGTGGTGCTCCACCGCATGCTGACCGGGCAACACCCCCTGCAGCCCAAGACCGATTCTTTTCCCGGTTGGTACGAGGCCCACAACTACCAACAGCCTCGGCCCTTCGACCGCTCCCAGTTGCCTCATGAGATCCCGCCAGCGCTGGAGGAAGTGGTGCTTGCTTGTCTGGCCAAAGACCCCGGCCAGCGGCCCCAAACCATGAAGCTCCTCAGCGACCAATTGGAGGGATCCCTGCAATCCCACAACAGCGCCGGCTCTTCCCTCACGCCCCCTCCAACAACCTCGCCGTTCTCCGAGCGCACCCTGGCAGCCATCGATGATTGGGAAGGCGCCCAGCCGGAGTCCAGGGACAGGCAGATCCCCCTCTGGGGCGGGATAGCTCTTTTTGCCGCCATCGCCGGGAGCACTTTTTGGGGCCTCCGTCTGCTTTTGAGAGACCGCTTGCTGTTCCTTTGCCCTCTGACACCGATGAGCGGGAGGCCGGCCCAGATCCACTG
>NZ_JANSJA010000165.1:25067-31978 GCF_047462335.1 Synechococcus sp. H60.1 | reverse complement strand
GCTTTGGCATGATTCTAAGTGCATTGTCTCATGCGGCGGTGCACCTCTAGAAATTTTGAGGTTGGTCGTGGCAAGGCTAGGAGCCAACTCTCAACCTAACGTGCTCCCGAAGCAGCTAGAGTCCTCCACTTCCAGAGGGAGGGATCCCGCCTGCCCTGATGTCCTTACCCCTGGCCGCTGGGGAGATAAACTCGGAAGATGAGCAGAGGCAGAGGGAGAGGTGCCCAGGGGGCTGGAAAGCGGCGATGGAACAAGCAAGGCAACTGTGGCAAGCTCTGCTGCTGCGGGGTTTTCCTATCGATTCCTGGTGGCAGGGCAGCCTTTTGGGCCGCCTGTCGGGATCCCTGAAAAACTGGGGCCAAGGCAGCTTGCTCGTCCAAGGCTTGGACGGGATTGGCTTGGGTCTGGTGTTGCTCTACTGGGTCTTTTCCTCCCAAAGCTCCACCGGCATCCTCGGCCTAATCCTACTGGCCATGGCGGCGCTTGTGGTCTTGAGCTGGCTGGTGGAAACCCCGACTGGGCTACCTGTCCATCTGCCCCTGGGCCTTTTCTGGGGAATTGCTACCCTGGCAACGCTCCTCTCGCCGGTTCCCTATGCGGCGCGGGATGGCTGGCTGAAGCTGACGCTCTACTTAGCCGGCTATCTGCTTTTGCATCGTCTGCTGCGCCAACCCCAATTCCGAGATGGGATTGTTGGATCCCTGCTCTTGGTCAGCCTGGGGATGGGGATCTACGGCCTGCGGCAGTACTTTTACGGGGCGGCCGAACTGGCCACCTGGGTAGATCCAGAATCGGGCTTGGCGGGCCTGACACGGGTGTACAGCTATCTGCGCAACCCTAACCTGTATGGAGGCTACCTGGTTCCCCTCCTCCCGCTGGGGCTGGCTGCCATCTGCCTCTGGCCGGGTTGGGGGATCAAGCTCCTGGTGGGGTTTACAACCGCCGTCAACCTTATCTGTCTGGGGCTGACCTACAGCCGCGGTGCCTGGATTGGGGGGCTGGCAGCGCTGGGGATGATGGCCCTGCTGCTGGCCCAATGGTACGCCCCCCGCCTGCCGGCCCGTTGGCAGCGCTGGACGGTGCCGGCTCTCTTGGGAGGGGGCGCAGCCGCGCTGCTGCTTGCCATCTTGACGGTACGCCCCTTGCGGCTACGGGCTCAGAGCCTCCTTTGGGGACGGCTAGATACCAGCAACAACTTTCGCCTCAACGTCTGGGCGGCGGTGCTGGAGATGATCCGCGACTTTCCCATCTTGGGGATCGGCCCTGGCAATGTCGCCTTCAACCGCGTCTATCCCCTCTACCAGCGGGGCAACTTCAGCGCCCTTGCAGCCTACTCGGTGCCGCTCCAGATTACCTTGGAGACGGGCTTAGTCGGATTCCTGGCTTTTGCTTGGTTCCTCCTGGTGCTCTGGGATCACGGCTGGAGAGGCTGGAACACTTTGCTCAGCTCCCGGGATCCCCAGGGCCTGTGGGTGGCGGCAGGTTTAGCAGCCTGCACCGGCATGATGGCCCACGGCCTGGTGGACACCATCTGGTACCGTCCCCAGGTGCAGATGCTGTGGTGGCTGGCAGTGGCCCTCGTCACAGCCAGTCTGGATTCTCCTCGATCCTCAACGGCCGGTGAAAGACTAAGCTCGTGAGATGCCAGCGCGAACTTCTTAAAAAGCTAAAGTAGCCCAGGCCTAGCCTTCTGGTCTTGACGAGAGCAAATCTAGAGTGGTAAGCATTCTCAGTAGAAGAACGAAAATGTATCTAGATTTACAATTTGCAGGTTTTAGTAGTGTTAGAAATTAGCGGGATTGTTGGGGATATGGGAGGCCAATGAAAAAGATCGAGGCTATAATTCGGCCCTTCAAGCTGGATGAGGTGAAAATTGCCCTGGTCAATGCCGGAATTGTCGGCATGACAGTGAGCGAAGTGCGGGGTTTTGGTCGGCAAAAAGGACAAACCGAGCGCTATCGGGGATCCGAGTACACGGTAGAGTTCCTGCAAAAGCTGAAGGTGGAGATCGTGGTCGAAGACGACCTGGTGGACACGGTTGTGGAGAAGCTGATCGCGGCGGCTCGCACCGGCGAAATCGGGGACGGCAAGATTTTCATCAGCCCTGTCGAGAAAACCATTCGCATCCGTACCGGCGAACTCAACCAAGACGCCCTGTAAAGCAGGGAAGGTCTTGGAGCCTGGGTAGCTCGATCCGAGTCCCAGGCTGGCTTGCAGTGGGCAAATGAGGGATCTTTGCCCCAGTTAATGCGTTGTAAAAGTACCGTCACTTTAGGTGAGTCGAAAAGCATGTCTACAAGGATGATCCAAAGACTCAAAGGCCAAGCACTGCAGTGGCTTTGGCAACCAGCTCAGGGGGGCCTAACTGCTGCTCTGACGATTTCGCTGGTTTTCCTGTTGGGTCAGGAGAGCGCCTTCGCTCAGGACGCGGAAGTCGTACAGAAACATGCTGACATTGTCTGGACGCTGGTGGGGGCAGCCTTGGTGTTCTTCATGCAGGCGGGGTTCGCCATGGTGGAGACGGGCTTTACCCGCGCCAAGAATGCCGCCAACATTATGATGAAAAACCTGATGGACTTTTGCATGGGCTGTTGCGCCTTTTGGTTCATCGGGTTTGGCCTGATGTTTGGAGAAAATACTGGCTTCTTTGGCAGGAGCTGGTTTGCTTTCAGTTGGCAGCAAGCCCACGAAGCAGGGGACTGGCCTTTTACATTCTTCGTCTTCCAGATGGTGTTTGCCGCCACCGCTGCCACCATTGTTTCCGGGGCCATGGCGGAGCGCACCAAGTTCGTGGCCTACCTCATCTACTCTGTCGTCATCTCTGGGCTGATCTACCCCATCTCGGGGGGCTGGGCTTGGAATGGGCTGTTTGGCGACTACAACGGTGGCACCAGCGGCTGGCTGGAAGATCTGGGCTTCATCGACTTTGCCGGTTCGGGCGTAGTGCATTTGGTGGGGGGCGCTTCCGCCTTAGCCGGGGCCATGGTGCTTGGCCCTCGCATCGGCAAGTACGGCCCCAACGGAGAGCCACGGGCGATTCCCGGCCACAACCTGCCTCTGGGGATGTTGGGGGTGTTTATCCTCACCTTGGGTTGGATTGGGTTCAACGCCGGCTCGACCACAGCCGCCAGCCCCGATATCGGCTGGATTGCCATGAACACGCTGCTAGCCGCTTCGGCAGGGGCCATTGGGGCGATGATCACCTGCTGGGTGCATTTTGGCAAGCCGGATATGACCTTTGCCGCCAACGGGGTGCTGGCCGGCTTGGTAGGGATCACTGCTCCTTGCAACACTGTCCACCCTCTGGGAGCTTTGATCATCGGTTCGGTGGCCGGGATCCTGGTGGTCATCTCGGCGGTGATTCTGGATACGGTGCTGAAGATTGACGACCCGGTGGGCGCCGTTTCGGTACACGGCACCTGTGGTATTTGGGGGGTGTTGGCAGCAGGGATCCCTTGGTTTGCCCACGCCAACTCAGGGGTGACCTGGGCGCAATTTGGGGTACAAGTTGTGGGCGCTCTAGCCTATTTCTTCTGGCCTTTCATCACCTGCTTGATCCTGTTTTTGATCCTCAAGGCAACCGTTGGCCTGCGCACCAGTGCTGAAGAGGAGCTGGCCGGCTTGGATGTGGGCGAGCATGGTAACGTGGCCTACCCGGATTTTGTGATTGCTTCTGCCGAGTTGGACCAACCTTGAGGCGGCACCCCGGCTCTGAAGGGGATCCAGCGGCACCAATCGCCACTGTCAACGATGAGGAGGGCCAAGCCTGGCCCTCCCTGGCTGTAAACTGGGATGCGGTTGGATGCACTTTTGGATCCCATGCACCTGTTGATCCCGGCGGCTGGCAGCGGCAAGCGAATGGGGGCGGCGGTCAACAAGCTGTTGTTGCCACTTTTGGGTCAGCCTGTCCTGGCTTGGACGTTGCGGGCGGCAGATCGGGCGCATTCCATCGAGTGGATTGGCATTCTCTCCCAACCCGGCGACTGGCCGGCCATGGAGCAGATCCTGGCGTCCATCGAGCTGTCCACGCCGGTGCAGCTTCTGCAAGGAGGGGTGACGCGGCAGGAGTCGGTTTACAGGGGGGTGGAGTATCTCTATGGGCTGGGAACGGTGGAACGGGTGTTGATTCACGATGGGGCCCGCTGCCTGGCCACCTCTGAGTTGTTCGATCGCTGCAGCGCCGCCTTGGAGCAAGTGGACGGCTTGATTGCCGCGATCCCTGTCAAAGACACGATTAAAGTAACCGCAAGCGGCCCCAAGGGGATCCAAATCGAATCGACACCGGAGCGTAGCCGGCTGTGGGCAGCCCAAACGCCCCAGGGCTTTCGCCTGTCGCTGTTGTGGCAAGCCCATCGGGAGGCACTGGCCCAGGGGTGGCAGGTAACCGATGACGCAGCCCTATTCGAGAAGCTGGGTTGGCCAGTTTACATCGTGGAAGGGGAGGAGTCTAATCTGAAGTTAACCACCCCCTGGGATCTGGTGCTGGCCAAGCAAATTCTACAGCAGCGCCTCGATCCGGCGCGCTAGCCCAACTCACTATGGCGGTGGCCCTGCCGCAGAGCCGCCTTCTGCCACACCCGACTGCGCCAGCGGCTGAGCAACAGGCTGGCCAAGCCGGCGACATAGATCAGCATGGCCAACCAGCCCCCCACAGCCCCCCATCCCAACCCCGGCAGAAAAGGGATCCAGCTTTGGGGAAAGATCAGTATTTGCGCCAAAGGCAAGAAAAAGAGCCAGCTCATCCCGAGCATGATCGCCATGGGTGCCCGCACATCTCCCGCGCCGCGCAGGCATCCCACTGCAGAGAAGTTGATGCCATCGAAGAGAAACGAGACTCCGATGATCCGCAGCAGCCTCCCCCCCAGATGCAGAATTGCTGCGGCGTTGGCGTCTTTCCCTGTAACGAATAGGCCGAGCAGGGCTTGCCCAAAAAGCGCCAGCCCGCCGCCGATCACAGCCATGTAGCCGAGCGTCCAGCCCATCACGGCATTTCCCAGGCGCATTGCCCAAGCTGGCTGACCGGCGCCAACAGCCTGGCCCACTAGCACCGTGGCTGATTGTTCCAGGCCGATGGCTGGCAAATAGGCAAAGCGAGACAACATCAGACACAGGTGGGCCGTTGCCCCCTCCACAGCCCCCAACTGGCCTAGCATCAACTGAAACACCGTGAAGGAGCTCATATCCGCCAAAGCGTAGATCCCAATCGGCAGGCCCAATCTCAGCAATGGCCGCAACGGTTTCCAGCCCGTGCGCCAGGTTTGCCGCGTAGCGTAGTCGCGGTGGATCCAAGCTGAGAGAAACACCAGCAGGTAGAGGGTCAGCTCCCCATATTCCGACAGGATTGTGCCCCAGGCGGCTCCAGCGATCCCCCAGTCCAAGCCGAAAATGAATAGGGTATTGAGGATGCTGTTGAGCAACACGCTCCAGCCACTCACCCAGAGAGTGATCCAGGTGCGGCCAATGCCGTTAAAAAAACCCGACAAGGCAAAGGTGCCCAAGAGGGCAGAGCCTCCCCAAACGCGAATTTGCCAATAGGCCGCTGCTTGCTCCGCCACCCCCGGCGGCAGGGGCAGCCCTCCATACAGCAAGCCTCCCAACAGCGACAAGAGACCGCACAGGGGAAATAGGCCCAACCCCAGCCCCACTCCCGACCAAGCATAGCGAGAGGCCCCCTTTGGATCTCCGCTGGCGTAGGTTTGCGCCACCAAGGTTTGCACTGCTCGCCCCAGACTCAGGAAGGGGGTCAAGGCCACCTGGGTGGGCAGCCAGGCGGCGTTCATCCCGGCCAAGGCTTGGCTGGAGATTTGACCAATAAACCAAGTGTCGGTTATGCCCATCAGCGCCTGGATGCCAGCGCTGAGCACCAAGGGCATCGCCAACCTCAGCACAACCCCATGATCCACCCGTGGGATCCCTCGGGCATCTAGCCGTTGCGCAATGCCCCTCACACCCTTTCCCTCCTCTGTGCTGCGCAACAACAGGCAACCTCTCGACTGAGCTGTCTGTATGCTATTATACTACAGAGATAATACGGACTGGAGCGAGGGAGGGATCCCTTCCCACCTTTGGGAGATTAGCTGCTGTTAGGATGCTGGCTGCTGGGGCGAGAGGAGAGCGGATGAGCGAGCAGACTTCATCCTACTGGCCTGTCCACATTGTCGGCGCCGGCCCCGGGGATCCTGAGCTGATTACCCTGCGGGGCCAGAGAGTACTCGCGGAAGCAGATGTAGTATTCTACACAGGTTCTTTGGTGCCGGAGGGGCTGCTGACCCATTGTCGCCCTGGGGTGGAGGCCATCGATACACGCGCTTTCACCTTGGAAACGCTGCTGCCTCAGATGGTGGAGCGGGTCAAGGCAGGGCTGCGGGTGGTGCGGCTGCAGGATGGGGATCCGTCTCTTTACGGTGCTCTGCACGAGTTGCTGATTCGGCTGGCGGAGGCTGGGATCCCCTTTGAGATCGTGCCGGGGGTGAGCGCCTTTCAACTGGCAGCCGCCCGTTTGCAAGTGGAGCTAACGGTGCCGGAGCTGGTGCAGACGATCATCCTCACCCGCGCCAGTGGCCGGACGCGTGTGCCGGCAGCGGAAGCCCTGGCCAGTCTGGCGGCTCACCGCGCCTCTCTGTGTCTCTACCTGAGCGCCCGCCATGTGGAACAAGCCCAGGCGGATCTAATGACCCACTATCCTGCCGATACCCCGGTGGCCATTTGCTACCGTCTGGGCTGGCCGGACGAGCGGATCTGGCTGGGATCCCTGGCGGAGATGGCAGCCCTCACGCGGCAAGCCGGCCTGGAGCGCACCGTGCTTTACCTCATCAGTCCCGCCCTACGGGGCTTGGCAGGAGCCGGCTCGGCCCGCTCGCGGCTCTACAGCCCTGACCACGCCCACCTCTTCCGCCCCAAAATTGGCCGGC
>NZ_JANSJA010000165.1:23414-24967 GCF_047462335.1 Synechococcus sp. H60.1 | reverse complement strand
CTTTGCAGAAGGCCCTTGCTCCCCTGCCAAGCCGTTCGGCGCTGAAACAAGATGTCCTTTACCTGATGGTGGATCTGCCACAGCAGGGACTGTTCAGCCGCTCTATGGTGTTGCAGCGGGTTGCCGGCCAATTGGAAGGCGCGCCGGTGCAGGGAGTCAGCCAACTGGTGGTGTACGGTCGGCTGCAGGGAGAAACACAGCCGCAGTGGAAAAAAGTCTTCTATTTGTCTTCTGGGAAAAGCGGTGCCGACGCCACGGAGATTGTATTGCCCGGCACCAAGATTTCCGAGATCAAGGTGCTGGATGCCCAAAAACCTGTTGTGGATCCCGATGCCAGGCCTGATCGCAAAGTTAAAACCCTAGAGGCGCCGCTTCCCAAAACCCAGAAAGAGCGAGGCTCAGGGCCTGACCCAAACCAATCTCCTCATGCCTCTGCACAGGCCCAAGCTGGGATCCCGACCTCTCCGTCCACAACTGCCCCTGCTCGCCCCAGTTCTCCCATCAGCCTTCCGGTCAACGTTCAGGCGCTTGGCCAGCAGTTGCACCAACCTACCCTACGCCCCTTCCTGGGGGGAGCCCTGGCTTTGTCTCTCCTGCTGGGGGCCGGGTTGGTGGTGCATTCCTTCCGGCAGCCCGACATCCCTGCCCGGGCCAGATCGCTGGGAGTAGGGATCCCTCTGTTGCTCCTGGCTGCAGGGGGGGGCTGGCTGGGGTGGAAAGGCCGGCGTGCTGTCAACACCTTTAAGCGAGAGGGATCCTCTGATCCTTTGGCAGAAGGTTTGTCCTTTTTACAGGCCAATCAAGTTCCTGAGGCAGTGGAGCGGTTTCAGGAGGCCCTGTCCCTCACCCAGGGATCTGCTCAAGTCGAGATCCATAGCCTGCTTGGCCAAGCCTGGGCCGAGAAAGGCAACTGGGCAGAAGCCTTGGCCCAGCAACAAAAGGCCCTTGGGTTGGATCCCCACTTCAGCCAGGCCCACCTCTGTATTGCTCAAATTCGCCTCAAGCTGGGGCAATGGGACGAGGCGATCGATTCCTGCTGGGCTGCTTTGGAGTTGGACGATCGCCTGGGCTCAGCCCACTACCTGATGGGACAAGCGCTGATGCGCAAGGGCCAGTTAAAGGCGGCAATAGCAGCTTTTCAAACCGCCCTCAATCTCGATCTGGATCCCGAATTAGCCGCCGCTGTGCGGGTGGATCTGGGCTTGGCCATGGTTCATGCGGGGCGTCTGGCCCAGGCTGGCCAAGAGTTCAGCCAGGTGCTCCTCTCCGGCAGCTCCTCCAAGCTCCAGCAGGGCCGCGCCTACTACGGGCTGGGCTTGGTCTTAGCGGCCCAGGAGCAGCACAGCGAAGCCATCAAAAGCTACCAGCGAGCCCTGGGGCTAGTGCCCAGCTTGCCTGAGGCGGTTGCTGCCATCGGCTTGTCCTATTTGGGTCAAAAACACCGCGACGCCTCTGGGCGCAAGTTTGTCTGGCCCCAGCAGGTGCAAGAGGCTGTGCAGCAGTTTGAACAAGCGTTAAGAGAAGACCCAGATTTGCCCGAAGCCCACTTTGGC
>NZ_JANSJA010000165.1:20215-23314 GCF_047462335.1 Synechococcus sp. H60.1 | reverse complement strand
GCAGTTTGAACAAGCGTTAAGAGAAGACCCAGATTTGCCCGAAGCCCACTTTGGCCTGGGAGAAGTGGCCCGTATCAAGGGGGATCTGAGCTCAGCGGTGGCCAGCTATCAACGGGCGATGCGCAGCAACGGCAGCTACGGCATGGCCCACTACCGCCTGGGATCCGTCTTGGCCCGCCAAGGCAAGTTGGAGCAGGCCGTCGAGCACTTTCGCTCGGCTTTGGAAATTTCTCCCAACTTCCCCGAAGCCAAAGGGAGCCTGCAGCGGCTTCTCTCTAAGCAGACGGAAGAGGTACATACCGACCTACTGCCCGTGTAAAGATGGGAGCTGATCGACGCTGAGGGATCCCGGTTGCCGCCCGACAAGGTGCACGCCCGCCTGCGAGAGGTTGCCGCTCCAGCCATGAAGGGATCCCTGCCCACCGTGGTCTTGGCCGGATGTGGCTATGGAGCCATCGATGCCCTGCGGGCCCTCAAAGGGCAAGCGCGGGTGATCGCCATCAATCCCCACCCCTACATCGTCAACTCGGGCATGTCCACGCGGCTGCTGAGCGGTCGGTTTTCCCTGGATCTGGTGCGGATCCCGCTGCTGGAGCACATTCAAGCCAATGGCGCCCAGTTTCTGCAAGGACGAGTAACCCACATTTACCCGCAGGCGCAAACCCTGACCCTGGAAGGCGCAGGCGGGATCCAAACCCTTGCCTACGATTACCTGTTGGTGAATGTGGGGCGGGAGCTGCGGGCCATCGACGGGATGCAACATGCTTTCGCCATTCGACCGGCGGAGCAACTGGTGGCCGCCCAAACCTGGATCCGGCAGTGCTGGCAGCGGGCGGCCCAGGGAGATCCGACGCCGAGCCTGCTGACCTTTGGGGTGGTGGGGGGAGGTTGCACCGGCACAGAGCTGATGGGAGAGCTGTACGACCTCTGCCGCGAGATGAGCGCAGCAACGGGGATCCCTTTGGCGCGGGCCCGCCTGCTCCTGATCCATGGCCAGGCCCATCTGGCCGAGGGCTTCTCAGAACGCTTCCGCCAGGAGGTGGAAAGGGAGATCCGCCGCTTGGGGGTAGAGATCTGGGCGGAGCGCCGGGTAAAAGCCTTCGGGCCACAGCAAGTTTGGCTAGAGGATGGCAGCGAGCTGGTGGCCCAGACCCGCCTATGGGCGGGTGGGTTGCAGGCGCCCGCCTGGCTGAGAAGCTGCGGCCTGCCGCTGGGGCCGACGGGATCCCTGCTGGTGGATGAGTGCCTGCGGGTGCAGGGGGCAGAGCGCATCTTGGCCTTAGGGGACTGCGCCGACTTTGTCTGGGGATCCCGTCTCTTGCCCAAGATCGGCGTGTACGCGGTGCGCCAGGGGCCGATTGCAGCACAAAACCTGCTGCGGCTCATCCGCGGCCAACCCCTGCTTCCCTACCGACCCCAGGCCACTGTGTTTGTCTGCGTTACGGTGGGAAACCGGGTTGCCGTCGCCGAGAAGGGCAGGTGGGTCTGGCGCGGCTACCTGGCCACGCTGCTGAAAAACCTGTTCGATTGGCTCTACATGCGCCAACGCAAGCCCGTGCGCTGGCAGGTATTCTTCTACGAAATCTCTACAGAGAACGGGGTTAAGATTAAGTTACAGACTGGCCGGAATGGGCTAGCTTCCTCGGCTTCTCGATCTCGACCCTATCGCCCTTCAATCCTCAAAAGCTCTTGACGCTCTCCGGCCCAAGCAGCGACCAAGCGGGAACAACAATGCCTCTCGATAACCTGCGCGGACTCTATCAGCAAGTCATTCTGGAGCGGTACAAAAAGCCCCGCAACTTCGGCAAAGTGGATCCGGTTCATCGCCACCAACGCGGCCACAACCCTTCCTGTGGCGACACCATCGACCTCACCTTGCAACTGGATCCGGATCAAGAGCGAATTGTCGATATCAAATTCGAAGGCGAAGGCTGCGCTATTGCCCTGGCCTCTGCCGATCTCATGGCTGACGCCGTGCGGGGGCGCACCATCCCCGAAGCGTTGCAGTTGGTGGATCACTTCCAAGCCATGATGCGCGGCGGCGCTGAGTTTCCGCGGGAGCAGCGGGCCTTGAACGCCATGAAGGGAGTTGCCCAATTTCCGGTGCGCATCAAGTGCGCCAACCTGGCCTGGCATGCCCTCAAACACGCGCTGGAATCGCCCGAACCCGGTGGATCCCCGGACAACCCAGATTTTGTGAGCAACGAAAACACCGACTAGGTTTCGAGCTCTGAGCGGTAACGTAAGGGATCCCTGTAATCCAGACAACTCCGAGGATCAGGGATGCCAGGGTGCCTCTTTGGCTCGTCTGGGAGCCAATGGCCTCAGCAGCAAGCCCTTCAACGCCGCCACTCTGGCCGCCGCAATCGCGGCTCTGCTGAGCTGGGATCCCTGAACCTGCCCCCTCAGATCCGTAGGATCCCTGCCGCTATCCGCCAAATGGCGTAGAAAATCCTATAAATCGCGTACGTAGATCCTCGGTATTTTGCGTTTTTTCACGGATATTCAGGCTATAATGAGGACGTGAACGTTGGAAATACGGAGGAAACGCAGATGCAAGCTGGTGTCGATCTAACGCTGGACTACCGTACTTACCGCATAGCGGCCCTGTTGAGCGAGAGCTTTTCTTTGGGAGCACTGCTGGGAGTGTCCCTCAAGTGGCAGGGTGAGGCCTCTTCTGAGGACGAGCCGCGGGCCGGGGTTTCCCGCCTCTCGCCGGAGCAGATTGAGCAGCGCTATCTCGTTCCTCGGCGCAAGTGACTGTCCTCCCGTAAAACCAGCTTTTGAACGCTAACCCCTCAAACGGAAAAGGTCATGAACACCGGTCTTGATTTTCCTCCTGTTGCTTCCAGCATTCAAGAAATTGTGGAGCAGGCGCTCTGCAGCGGCTTCCTCAGCCTAGGACAAGAAAACCAGATCAACGAGCTGCTCTTTCAGCGGCGCTACTCTGAGCCCGACCTGGAAATGCTGGATTGCCTGACTTTGGCGTTGTTAAATCGGCGAATCGAAGTGGAAAAAAGTTTTGTAGCAAAAGCTGCCTGACTGCCAAAACGCATCAAGTTCCTCCAAAGCAACAGGGGATCCTCTGCGGATCCCCTT
>NZ_JANSJA010000165.1:4101-20115 GCF_047462335.1 Synechococcus sp. H60.1 | reverse complement strand
GCCAAAACGCATCAAGTTCCTCCAAAGCAACAGGGGATCCTCTGCGGATCCCCTTACCTGTCGATTGAGCTAGAGTCTCCTCAGCAAACGCCGAGGAGTTCTGGGCTGCAGCGGCCGGGTGTGAGGGCTAGACCGCGACGGTCTTCTTCACCTGAGCTGCCAAAGCGCCAGAAGCATACTTGGCTGCCATCTCATCCAAGGTAACCACCGGAACCTTGGTGCCATGGCCGGCACAGCCAAAGGCGATGTAGCGCTCAGCGCACACTTTTTGCATTTCCTTAATAGAAGGCTTGAGGAAAGAGCGGGGATCAAAGTCTTTCGGATTTTCGGCCAGGGCGCGGCGCACGGCAGCCGTGATGGCCAAGCGGTTGTCGGTGTCGATGTTGACTTTGCGCACCCCGTTTTGGATGCCCCGCTGAATTTCTTCCAGCGGCACGCCGTAGGTCTCGGGGATGGAGCCGCCGTACTGGTTGATGATGTCGATCAACTCCTTAGGCACCGAGGAGGAACCGTGCATCACCAGGTGGGTGTTGGGCAGGCGGCGGTGGATCTCGGCGATGCGCTCCATGTCGAGAATGTCGCCGGTGGGCTTGCGGGAGAACTTATAGGCGCCGTGGCTGGTGCCAATGGCTACAGCCAGCGCATCCACTTGGGTTCGCTCCACAAAGTCCACTGCTTGGTCGGGGTCGGTGAGCAGTTGGTCGTGGCTGAGGGCCCCTTCAGCACCGTGACCATCTTCTGCCTCGCCGCGGCCTGTCTCCAGGGATCCCAGGCAGCCCAGTTCCCCTTCCACGCTCACGCCGACCGCGTGGGCCACCTTGACTACCTCGGCAGTAACGGCCACGTTGTACTCGTAGCTGGCCGGCGTTTTGGCATCTTCTTTGAGGGAGCCATCCATCATGACGCTGGTGAAGCCGTTGCGGATGGCAGAGTAGCAGGTGGCGGGGCTGTTGCCGTGGTCTTGGTGCATGGCGACGGGAATGTGGGGGTAGGTCTCCACCGCCGCCAGGATCAGGTGGCGCAAAAAGTGCTCGCCCGCATACTTGCGCGCCCCTCGAGAGGCTTGCAGGATGACCGGACTGTTGGTTTCATGGGCAGCTTGCATGATTGCTTGGATCTGCTCCATGTTGTTGACGTTGAAAGCCGGAATGCCGTAGCCGTGTTCGGCGGCATGATCCAGCAAGATGCGCATGGGAACAAGAGCCATCGCTTACCTCCTGAGGTGCTGACCTAATGCGTGTGAGATTTGCTTACCGTTAATCTTAAGGTATCTTTCACGTTTTGCGGGATGTAACCCTGGAGATTTGGGGATCTCGCCAAAGCATCCTTGCTACTATTGGCCGCCATGCTCGCGCTCAGGCGCAACGGTTCTGTGGTGCCCTCCAGATACACTAGACGTGGGTAGAGCGCGGTGCGCTCCGAGGCAAAGGTCGCCTTGTCTACACTCGCCTGTTTACTTTTAGCTTTTTGTGGACGTTATTTTTGCCTTTTGTTTTGCATTTTGTGTTGTTTGTCCGGAGGATTGAGAAGGTGCATTGCAATCCGTGGCCGATCCTGGGCGCGAGCTGGGGAGAGACTTTGTCCCGCCGGATGGGTTTGGCCATAGCCTGCTGGGCAGTGGCGGGCCTTCAATCGGCGGCATGGGGGATCCCTGGACAATCGCCAAATCAGGTGGCTGCCTGGGTAAGAGACAACCCGGTACTGCGGCCCCGTCCGGGCGAGACGCTAAACATCCAGCGGGTGGAGCCAGATGGATCCCGGTTTACCTTTTTGGCCTCGGTGGCTCCGCCAGGACGGATCATCAACCCGCTGGATCGGGAGACGATTCGCTCGGAGCGCATGACCTTCTTTCGCCCACAAGGGCTGACGGCGGAAGATCTCTTTCAGGCGATTCGCGAGGTCTATGGGTCGGAGATTGCCGCCGATTTGGATCGGGCGGTGGAGGTGATCCGCTACCCGTCCCCAGAGGCCTTGGCGAATACTCCCGGCTATACCCTGGCCTTGGCCACCCAAGGTGTGGTGCTGCGGGGAAAGCAATTCGTCTATTGGCTGGAGCTGACGCAAAACCCCGATGGCCGCGTGCAGCAAGGGCAGGTGTGGGTGTTCCAAGAAGAATGGCTTCCTAAGGTGGAAGGGGAGTTGGCCGAGCGCTTTCCCCTACAGGTGAGGAGCCGCTGAGCTGGCCCTCAGGCAGACGGAGGTTTGCGGCTGCTAGGATCCGCCTCTGAATTCAGCAGCAGCCACGTTGCCTAGGAGGGCTAGGCCATACTGACAGCCAGGGGGTAGGGGGGCACGGCTGTGGTTTTGCTGGTTGGCCTCACGTTGTTCGGCAGCGCTTTTTGCCTTTTTTGGGGGCAGTTGTTGCTGGGCAAATTGCTGCTGCCGCTGTGGGGGGGATCCCCCCTGGTGTGGAATACCTGCCTGGTCTTTTTCCAGCTTGCTTTGCTGCTGGGCTACCTGTGGGCAGACCGGCTGGGGCGAGGGCTCGATCCCGGCCTGGGCGTGCTGCTGCACGGGGGCCTCTTGCTGGTGGGGCTGAAGTTTTTGTCCTTTGAGTTCGGGATCCCTGGCCAACGGGAAGAGGTCTTTCCTTCCCTAGCTCTGTTGGCTGACTTGACGGCGAGGGCGGGAGTACCCCTGGTTCTTCTGTCGGGGACGACGCCGTTGCTGCAGCGGGCGCTGGGAGGGGTGAAAAGGGATCCCTACGGGCTCTACGTGGCCAGCAATGCCGGCAGCCTAGCGGGGCTTCTGGGTTATCCGCTGCTCTTGGAGCCGCGGTTGTCTTTGTCGGGGCAAACCCACCTGTGGACGGGATCCTACGCCCTAGTCGCAGCGCTGGTGCTGCTGGGTGGGGTGGGGCTGCTGCTGCAAGGGCGGGGGGTGGCTTTCCTACGAACCGCTCCTGCTCTGGGGGATCCCAGGGACGTCGGCAGGACGGAGATCTGGCCCACCTGCTGGCGGGAGGGTTGCCGCTGGGCTGGCTGGGCCTTTTTGCCAGCAGCCCTGTTGGTGTCAGTCACCACCCTCTTGACCACCGAGGTGGCGGCGGTGCCCTTGCTGTGGGCCCTCCCCCTGAGCATTTATCTGGTGACCTTCATGCTGGCCTTCGGCGGCCTCCACCCCAATGAGTTGGTTTCGAGTACGACAGCTCTCCTGGCCTGTGGGGCAGTGGGGGCCCAGGTTCTGGGCTGGGTGAGGCCTTGGTTTTGGGTGTTGCTGCTGCATCTAGGGGCTTTTGGCCTGGTGAGCTGGTTCTGCCACAGCCAGTTGGCCAGATCTCGTCCGCCGGCCCAGCAGTTGACGCAGTTTTACCTGTGGCTGGCTGTGGGAGGCAGCTTGGGAGGGCTGTTCTCCGCTTTGCTGGCGCCGCAGGTGTTTGAGACATTACTGGAGTACCCCCTGCTCTTGGGGGTGTCGCTGGCGGTGTTGGCGGCACGGGGAGGGCGGCTGGGGCTATGGCTGGGGCTGGGGCTGCTCTTGCCCCTGCTGCTGCTGCGCTTCCACCCCCAGGCGTTATTTCGCCTCGGAGCTGCAGTGGGCTTGGCCGTGGGGGTAGCGGTGCTGGCCCTGATGGGAGAAGACGGGAACCGCGGCTGGCGCAGCAGGCTTGGCCGGCTGGGGACGGGGGTGGGGTTGGTTTTGCTGCTGGGACAGCCTTGGCTGCCGCCGGGGCTGCAGGTGGTAGCCAGCGAGCGCAGTGTCTTTGGCCTTCACCGCCTTGTGGAATACCACACCGAGGCGGGCTCCTTCCGCAGTCTGCTCCATGGCACCACCCTGCACGGCAGCCAGAACCTAGATCCCCAGAAAGCCCTGGAGCCGCTCACCTATTTTTCCCGCGAGGGGCCGGTGGGTCAGGTGTTCCAGCAGTGGCGGGCGCAGCCGCGCTCTTCTCCAGCCCAGGTTGCGGTGTTGGGGCTGGGGATCGGCACCTTGGCCGCCTATGCTGAGCCGGGAGAGGAGTGGACGTTCTTTGAGCTGGATCCCACCGTGGCCGACTGGGCGGGCCGCTACTTTGCCTATCTCAAGGGGGCCAGGCGGCGGGCGCAGGTGCGGGTGATCTTGGGCGATGCCCGCCTCCGCCTGCAGGGGATCCCCAATGGCAGCTACGACCTGCTGGTGATGGATGCCTTCAGCTCTGACGCTGTGCCGGTGCATCTGCTCACCCAGGAGGCCCTGACCCTCTACCTCAGCAAGCTCAAGCCCCAGGGCTGGCTGCTTTTTAACATCACCAACCGCCACCTGGACTTGGCGCCAGTGTTGGCCGCCTTGGCAAGAGAATTGCGGCTTCCCGCCTGGTATCAAGCCCATGAAGAGCTCACCGCCGCCCAACGCCGGGCAGGGCTGGCTCCCTCCCGTTGGGTACTGATGGCCAAAAGCCCTAGCGGCTGGCAAGGCGGGGATCCCTGGCAGCCTCTTTTGCCCCCAACCGGAGATGCGGTCTGGCGAGATGATTTTTCCAACCTGCTGCAGGCAATCCGCTGGCCCTTCTTGGCCCAGGAGGAGGTGGCTCACGAATTCGGCGGAGATCTCAGGCGGAGTTAGTATGAGTTAAGATTGTTTGCAACGTAACTAAAGCCCGCCCAGGAGCATGGCCTATGTCTTCCTCAACTGTGCAAGCCTTACCCAGGGATTCTCAAACCGTTCTGACCGAGGCCCCTGCAGCTTGTTTTGTGGCCATTGGTGGCAGCCTACGGCCCAATTCTCTGACCTATCGGACGCTGGAAGTGGTGCGGCGCGAGTTCGAGAAGCTAGGGATCCCGCTGCACCTCCTCGATCTGCGGCAGATGAAGCTGCCCTTTGCCGATGGCTCAGAATCCTACCCAGACTATCCCGACGTGGCAGTCTTGCAGGCAACAATGAAACAGGCGGATGGGATCATCCTGGCCAGCCCGGAGTACCACGGCGGCATCAGCGGCAGTCTGAAAAATGCCCTGGATCTGTTGCGCTTTGAGCACCTGGAGGGCAAGGTCTTCGGGCTGATCAGCGTTTTGGGCGGTGAGAGCAACAGCAATACCCTAAACCAGATGCGTTTAATCGTGCGTTGGGTGCATGGCTGGGCGATCCCGGAGCAGATTGCCATTGGTCGGGCTTGGAGCGCCTTCGATGAGCAGGGCAACCTCAAAGACGAAAACCTACGCCAGCGCTTGCAGCGCTTTGTGCAGAGCATGGTAACCAACACGTCCAAATTGCGCGGGATCCCAGCTCCCCTTTCCTAAAAAGGCGCTAGGCTCTCCAGCAGCCTCTGTTTTAGTAGCTCCCCCTTTTGCTCTTTCAGGGGAAAGGGGTTGGCGCCCAAGCAACGGCATGGCTAAGGTGAGCCAAGAGGAAGCTGCGGCAAAAATCTGCATCACCAAAGTCGGGCCATGGTTCAACCTGCTTCCCCCTACTCCTCAACTGGAGCTGGGACCATCTCTCCCCTAGTTGCCCTGCAGGTAACCTTGCAGCGGATGCGGGAGCAGAGCGATGCCAATGCCCTGATTCAGCTCACGCTGGAGTATGTCAGGGCGGTGTTTGGGGCGCCGCTGATCTGGCTGGCCCTCTATGACCATGCCAATCACCAGTTGGTGGGCCAAGGGGGGGTGACCCTGCGTAAAGACGATCAAGCGCTCTTGCGAGCTCTGTATCCCCTGCAGCCGGGGGAGATCTTGGAGCAGGTGGTGATCGAGCAGCGGCCCATCAGCGTGGCCGATCTCTCACAGGAGCCGCGCATGGGCCTTTGGCAGCGGGAAGCCAAGCGCCTGGGCGGGATCCAAGGCTGCTTCATCTACCCCTTTTCAGCAGTAGGGCGGCGGCGCTGCCTAGGGATCCTGATGCTGGGATCCCAGGTGTGGGGCATCACCACCCGCGAGGAAGAAAAGGCGCTCCTGGGGATTTTGCTGGGTCAGTTGGCCGCCTCTTTGCAAGAGCTGGAAAACGCCTGGAGGCAGCAGACCGAAAAACGCCTTGAGGATTCGCTCCTGAGGCTGGGAACGGCGATGTGCCAGGCGGGAGCCCTGCAGGAACGGGTCAGCCTGGTGAGGCAGGAGCTGCAGACGTTCCTGGGCGCCGTCCATATTCAGGTGTACTGGCACGAGCGCAGCCAGGGGCGGTTTGTTTCCCATGGAAGCGCCGCCAGGCCCAGCCAGCCACCCACTCCTGCCCCCATATCCAGAGAGGCCAAAGCGGGAGCAGCACCGCCAGGAGATGGCGGCTTTTCACTGCGGGAGTTGGGGGATATGTACTACACCCTCGCCGATGGCCAGGTGGTGGTGGGCGGCACAGGGACGACCCGCTCCGAGATCCCCCTCAAGCTGATGCAGCAATTGCGGGCCCAGGCGGCCTTGGCCGCCCCCATCTTGCTGGAGAAAGATCTGCTGGGGTTTATTTGGGTGCAATCGGAGGTGCCTCGCACCTGGCAAGCCTCCGAGCGCCAGTTGGTGGCCGCCGCCGCCAATGGGCTGGCCTTAGCCGCCCCCCTGGAAAATCTGGATCGCCGCATTCGCCAGTTGGCCGACGACCAGGAGTTTGTCCACCAGGTGGGCCGTTCGCTTTACAATCCGGCGGAGCTGCCGCAGGCTCTCCAGCAAGCGGTGGTTGGCCTGGGTCAGCGTCTGCAAGCCGGTGCGGTGGCCCTCCTGACGGTAGATCCCGATAGGCCAAGCCCCCGCCTCTTCTCCGAGTACCGCAGCGAGGGCAAGCAGGCTTTGCCGCCGCAGTTCAGCTCTTTAAGCGAGCAAGACTGGCAGGATCTGCTGCGCAGCGAGGTGGTGGCGGCGGAAAACTACGACCAGGATCTGCGCCTCCTCTCCTGGCGGCAAGACCTGGCCCCTTTGGGGGTGCGCTCCCTCCTGCTGACTCATACCGGCGCCAGCGGCACTGCCACCCCCGAAGGGCTGATCCTAGTGCTCCACCCGCGGCCAAGGGCTTGGAGCCGAGAAGAACGGCAACTGCTGCGCGGGACTGCCCAACAAGTGGGATTGCTCCTGCGGCAACTTCGGTCTCAACAACGGCAGGAACGGCAAGAGCACTTGCTCAGCGGCCTGATTACCGCTTGCCTGACTTTGCAAAACCTGGCCACCCCTGCTGCTCTCTACGCCACCACCGCCCAACAGGCAGCCCAGCTCCTCCGGATCCCTTTGGCGCTGGTGGTCAGTTGGCAGCCGGGGGAGAGCCGGGCCTGCTTGCAGCCGCCCTTTGCCGCCGCCCCTGAGTTCTGCCCCAGCGGCCCCACGGAGATCAACCGGCAGGATCCCTTGCTGGCTGCTGCGCTGCAGGCAAGAGGGCTCCTCCAGCTTGCCCAGGAACAGATCCCGGCAGCCAGCCGCACCTGGCTTAATTCCGCGGGCCTGGGCTCCTGGCTGCTGGTGCCCTTGGGGGAGACGGATCCCTCGCTGCCGGAGCCCCTGGGGGTTTTGATCCTGGGAGCAGAAGCGGACAGAGTCTGGGAGGCGGAGGAGCAGGCGGCTGTAACGTTAATTGCCCAAACCTGTGGCTGGACGCTGCGGCGCCTGCTTTGGGTGCAAACTTTGCAGGAGCGGCAGGAGGTGCTCAGCGAGTTGAACTGGTACAAGCACCGCCGCCTGCTGGATATGCAAAATGCCCTTCTAGATAGCCTGCGCCGCCTTGGCCAGGTGCCGGACATCCCGGGAGATGAGGCCACCCGCTGGCAAAAGGTGGTGGAAATCGGCAGGGGGCTGCAGGAGCTGGCCGTCTCTACCAATCCATTGTTGCAGGCAGAAACCTGGCAGGTGCAGCCGCAGTTCCAGTCGCTGTCTTTGGCTACTTTGGTGCGCAAAAGCTTGCGCCGGGTGGAGGGCCTGACCCAAAAACGCAAGCTGTGGCTACGCGCCCACGGCGACCTCAGTCTCGCCGTCCAGGGCGATATCGGGCGATTGGAGATGGTCCTCTGGGAGGTGCTGCTGGCTGCTGCCTTGCGCAGCCCGGAAGGAGGCCGGCTGGATCTGTGGGGCCAAGCCACAGAGGGCTATGCAGAGCTGCTGGTGGTGGATCAGGGCCACCTTGATCCCCACCTGCTGACGGCCTTGCAATGGGATCCGCAACAGGTCATCTACGCCGATCCCCTCTTCCAATCGCCGCTGCTGGTGAGCCCCGGCCTGGAACTTGGTCTGTGCCAACGGGTGGTGCAGCGGATGGGGGGGCAGCTCTCCTTCTATCCGTCTGGGGATGGGCGCTCCGTTGCCCGGCTGCTCCTACCGCTGGCCAGCGAGGAACTGCGTCCCCCCCCCGCCGTAGCCTCAGGGGGACAACGCCCTCAGCAGCCAAAACAGGGGCAACAGGGCCAGCACCCCCCGATCTAGCCGCCGCAGGTGTAGGCGGTGCCAGCGCAAGGGGTGGTCGGGGCCGGTCAGCCCACGCGCCTGCATGGCCATGGCTGTCTGCTCCGCCCGCAGGAGCAGGTTTTCAAAAAAGCGCTCCACTAGGGCCAGCAGGGTTTGGATCCCGCCCCGGAAGCTGAGGGATCCCCAGCGCACGTCGCGGGTGCGCACTGCCCGCACCAGGTTTTGCACCTCCTCCATCACCAGCGGCAGAAAGCGCAGCGCTAAGGTGAGAGTGAGGATTACCTCCGCAACCGGCCATCCCCAGCGTTTTAGAGGCTGCACCAGGTGGCCGATCCCCTCTGTGATCTCTTCTGGGGCTGTGGTCAGCAAAAACAAATTGGTGGCGTAGAGCAGCGTAAAGATGAGGGTGCCCAGCCGCAAAGCCACCGACAGAGAACGGCGGGACACCTGAAAGGTTCGCTCCCCTAGGGAAACTTGCAGCAAGCGGTAGCGGTAGGGGGTTGGCCAGGCACGGGTTTGCTCCCGCCAGGCCCGCTTGGCCGCTGCGCGGGATCCCTCTTCCACCCCCCAGTCATAGCTGGGGATGAGCCCGTAGCCCACCAC
The DNA here is from genome assembly GCF_047462335.1 of Synechococcus sp. H60.1. Taxonomy (NCBI): domain Bacteria; kingdom Bacillati; phylum Cyanobacteriota; class Cyanophyceae; order Synechococcales; family Synechococcaceae; genus Synechococcus; species Synechococcus sp. H60.1. The sequence goes on along the minus strand of NZ_JANSJA010000165.1, from coordinate 11,233 downwards.
CTGCACGTCCTGCCGCTGCGGCTGCGGGAAAACCCCCAACCCATCGGGAGCGAAGCAGGTGATCCCAAAAGTGAGCAGGCTGAGGGCCAACACCAGCGAGAGCTGGCCCGACCAGACCCGACGCGGCAGGCGGGCCGCCACCGTCAAGAACAACAGAACCGCCACCACGGCCAGGCGCCAGCCATTGCCAGCCAAAATTGGGCTGAGCAGAAAGCTGAGCAGCCAGGCCAGCTTCACACGCGGATCGAGGCGGTGCAGCCAGGTGCGCGGCTCTTCCAGGTAGATCCCCAGCGGGGCGTTGCGCAGAATATCCACTACAGGCAAACGGGAGACAGGTTATCCCCCAAAAGAAGAACGGAAGTTGGCAGCAGAAAAGGCTTAGAGTCGCTCCACCAGACGGGTTGAGCCGGATTGGGCGGCGACCCATCCCCCCGGGGCCCCCTCTCGCTCAACGCGCAACCAGACAGGCACCTGTCCTTCGCCAGCCTGCACCTCTACCACCCGCAGCAGAGCTTGGCGCGGAGCGGCCCCGACGATAGCCCCGGTCAGGCTAGGCTGCTGGCGAATGTTAATGCCCTCATTGGCAATCACCCGCACCTGTTGCACACCCCGCCACTCGGCCAGAGGGCCGGTCAATTCAGGCTCAGGCGTGGGTTCCGGCTGGCCTGGATTGTCGATGGCAACCGGCGGCTGCTCCAGTTGCACCTGGGGCTGCTCCAGCGGCGGCGCCGGCGGCGTGAACAGGCTCCTCAGCATCTGCCAGATCACCAGCAGGGAGAGGATGCCCACGCCGACCACTCCGGCCAAGCGGATGCCGAGGGGAATGGCAGGGCGCTCACCCCGGCCGCGTCTTGGCCCAAAACGGCTGCGGCGGTAACGCTCCACCTCCTGGGATCCCCACTCGTGGGCGTGTGGGATCCCTTCCTCGAAGGGGGGCTTGGCCGGCCCCTCGCCACCCCGGTAGGCGGGCAAATCGGACATGCGCGGAGGCTCTGGAGGAGGTGCTGTCCCTCCCCGCGGAGATGGGGCGGGTGGGCGAGGCCATTCTTGTGTTTGCTCAGGCAGGTGTGGGCCACCCACCATGGCAGGCAAATGGGGTGCGGGGTGAAAAGATTGGGGAGATAACGTCCCCGCCGGCGAGCTTTCGCGGCTGGGCATTTCGTCCAAGTAAGCCTGAACCTGGGGGTTGTCGAAGTAGGCCTTCAGGCTGGCCTGAGCGGTTTCCAAGGCGCGAAACTCCGGGAACACCTCCTCTTGAAACCACTTTTCCGTGAAGCGGCACAGACCCGGCAGATGGTCAGGGGAGCCGGCGGAGTGTTCTGCAATAAACTGCAGGGCCTCTGTTTCTTGGCTGGAGCGCAGATGGTCAAGTGCCTCCTCCGTCTGCCCCAGCAACAGGCTGCAGATGGCCTGCTCCAGATGGACATCCTGCCGCTGGGCCAGGCGGGCCAAGTAGCCGCGGGCGCGCCGCACCAAGGCCGGACGTTTTTCCAGATAGCCCGCTGCCAGCAACACCTGCACAGCCAAGTAAGTGGCCACCAGGGAGGGACGCTCGGCCTCTCGCTCAAACAGCTCCTGCTGTTCTTGGAGAGTGAGGTGGCGGCGCACCCGCTGGATGAAGCGCAAGAAATCTTCTGTGCTGAGGCCAGAGCCATCCTGCCCACTTCCTTCAATGCCACCCCGCTCGTCCAGCATGGCTTTCAGGAGGGCAAGCCCTTGCTGCCGCGCCAGGGCAGGATCGGCAAGCGCCTCTTTGCCGCTTTGGGCAGGGGCGTTAGTCTCAAGGCTGAGGAGCTGCAAAATGCGGTAGGGGCGCAGCTTGCCCAGATCAAGGCGGAACTCTGCTTGCATCTGCGGAAAAGCCTGGTACTCCTCCAGCTCCGCCAGGCCCGCCTGCAGAGAACGCGCCGCCTCTTCGTAGGATCCCTGCTGCCAGGCTTCCCGGCCCAGCTCCAAACGGGCGATGGCCCGCGCCAAAATGGCATCGGAACGGGCAGGGTGGCCCTGCTCCAACATGTGTTGAGCCAAATCTAAAGCCGCTTGGTAGTCTCCGGCTTCGCAATACAAACACAGCACGCCTGGCAAGAGGGTCTCTTCCACCGTCAAGGTGGGATCCGCCGGTGTCAGATGTTCGTCGTAGCTGTGCCGCGCCTCAGGGTTGAGCAACACCGAGGCCGCCTCTTGAATGAGCTGAGCGCGTGCTGCCACGGCCTGCGGCGAGAACCCCAGCAGCCAAGAACGCTCGCCCGGTTTGGGATCGAGCCGCTCCCGGTAAGCCTGTTCGATCTGATGCTCGTCCGCCCGTGGCGACAGCATCAAAACTCGGTAGTAGTCGAGGGGCACTCGCACCGTCATGGCTGTTGTCGGCTCTCCTAATCGCGTTGGATCCCTGAACCCGCCTCGACTTAACTGTAGTCTTTTCCTCAGCAAAAGGGATCCCCTCTTGCTTAGAACCTACCAGTCCCAGCTCCCCGGCTCCCCCTTGAAGGGGCCTACGACCTTGGAGGTAATCCAGCCGCCGTAGAAATCTCCCGGCTGGGGCCGAACTCGCTCTCCATCCACCCGGCACTCCTGCACGCGGCCCGCATAAAAAGCAAGGTAGTCGCGGATGGGCCAAAACTCCGGGCTGGGATCCGGATAGCTCCAGGCGGCATCCACGGCCACTTGGGAGCCGACTTGCACCGTCCAGTAGCGGGCAGTTCCTTTGAACTCGCAGAAGGAGGTGCGGGCGCTGGGGCGGAGATACTCCAGCCGCACGTCGCTGGGGGGAATGTAGTAGGTGGGCGGGTGGCTGGTTTCCAAGACGCGGTAGCAGCGGTAGCTTTGGGCGATGAGCTCGCCGTTGAAGAGCACTTCCACCCGCTCGGCAGTAGGTTCCAAGCGGGGCGGGCGCGGGTAGTCCCAGACGGATTCTTGTCCGGGCCGGGGCGGGATGGGCTGGGGGCGCATGGGCAGTCTCCAAAGCAGGATCTGACAGCACCTAAAGCAGACGGCTGGCCTCTACCAGTTTGGCGTACTGCACCAGCAGCAGAGACTGTTGCTCCGGCAACACCTGAATCACCCCCTGCTGCTGCAGACGGCCCAGCACCGCCGCCGCTGCCTCTCGGCTGACCTGGCTGATATCGGCCAAATCCTGGAGGGGAGGGTAAACAATGCGCATTCCCTGGGCGGTCTTCTCGCCAAAGGCCTCTGCCAGTTGCACCAGCGCATGTACCACCCGCAGCGGGGGGCTTTGTCGATCCAGATCGGCCTGCAAATTGGCCAGGCGTAGGCGGCGGGAGAGGCTGCGGGCTAGCTGGTAACACAGGTGCGGCTCCTGCAGCATCAGCGCCTTGAAGGTGGCCGCCGGGATCCCGGCCGCCCGCACCGGGGTCAGGGCCAGCACATCCCGCGAGCGGGGGGCCTCGTCCAGTACCGCCATTTCCCCCACCCAAGCGCCCGGTCCCAGCAAAGCCAAGGTTTGGGCGCTGTCTTGCATTCCTTCTGCTGTGCCGAGCCGCAAAGACCGCCGCACCTTGGCCCAGCCAGAGAGGATTAGATAAACCACACTGCCCCAGGCATCCTGCATCAAGAGCGCTTGTCCTGCCGCAATATCCCGCAGCTTCACCTGGGATCCCAGCCATTGCAAGGACGCTGCCGAAAGTTCCGCCAGCGTCGGCACCGCCTTGAGCTCGGAGAGGAGGGCAGCAGAGACATCAGGAGTCATGCCGGAGGGAGGTTGACCGTACCGCAAGCCCACTGTAGCCCAGCCGTCGGCTCAAGGGCTATCCTGCAGAGGGTTCTCGCACCGCCCTGCCCCCTTGGGCCAAGATCGGGAGAGGGAACCCAACTTCCCCCGTTGCGTCAGAAAACAGAGGTTCTGCTCGGGAGGGGATCCCTCCGTCGTTCAATAACCTATGGATGCCTATGGATGCTGCCCTCAGCGACATCACTGGCCAGCGCTGGTCGGTCTTGGTGAAGGACGTGCCTGTGCGGCCCGAAAAGCTCGCTGATCTGGATCTGGTGCTGCTCTGCCAGCAGGGATCCCAACCCCACCGCGAAGCCTTTGCCGAGCTGATACGCCGTCACCAGGCCTATGTGGACAGGGTGCTCTACCACCTTGCCCCTGACTGGCCCGACCGACACGACTTGGCCCAGGAAGTTTGGATCCGGGCCTACCGCCACCTGAAGCGGCTGCAGGAGCCAGCGAAATTTCGCAGTTGGCTGGGAAGAATCGCCACCAACTTGTTCTATGACGAGCTGCGCAAGCGCAAGCGGCAGCAGCAGCCTCTTTCTTTGGATGCCCCGATTTCGACGCGGGATAGCGAGATGGAGTGGGAACTGCCCAGCGAGAGCCCCAGCCCCCATGAGCACCTCACCACCTGCGAATTTTACGAGCGATTGCACCAAGCCGTCCGCGACCTACCGCAGGTTTTTCGCCAAACAATCCTGCTGCGGGAAATTCAGGGGATGGCCTACGAGGAAATTGCCGAGATCACAGGGGTATCTTTGGGCACCGTTAAGTCTCGCATTGCCCGCGCCCGTGCCCGCTTACAATCCACCCTAAAACCCTACCTCAACGGTGAGTGACCATGGTTCGCCGCAACCGCAACCCCGATCCCAGGGATTCCCAGCAGGAGATGCCGCTGGTGGAAGAGCGCTTTGAACAGTTGAGCGCCTACCTGGATGGGGAATTGTCGCCCCAAGAGGCGCGGCAGGTGGAAGACTGGCTGGCCAGGGATCCCCAAGCGCGGCAACTCTACAGCCAACTGGCAGCCTTGCAGGCCGGCTTGGCCAACCTCAAGGCCCCAACTTTGGATCCCGTCCAGACGGAGCTGCTGATCAGCCGGGTCTTCGAGGAGCTGGATCGACGGCCGGCCCTCGAGCTGGGTTGGTGGCGGCGCAGGGGCACCCCTTGGGGACGGGTGGCAGCGGCTGTGGTGGCCTTGGCGGGAGCCGGCTGGGCGGGCTGGCGCTGGTTGCAGCCACAGCCGTTGGTATCCCTAGAAAATCCGCCGGTGCGGGTGGCCATCGTGCCGGCCTCTGCCCGGGTTGCCCAGCGCTACCTGTTTGAGCCGGGGCAAAAACAAGATGCCTACTCGATTTTGTTTGAGACAACGCCGAACCTCGAAGCCGAGGGGGACTGGGAATGATGCTGAGCAGGCTTGAGAAAGATTGAGGAGTGGAGGGTGGAAAAAGCAGTTCGCCGGGCTTGTGAGCTAGCAGTTTGCCTTTGGCTAGTCAGTCTGGGATCCTTGTCGGCCCAAGCTGATCCCAGCGGCAGCCATCCCGCAGCGCCGCAGGAGCCACGCCCCTATCCCAGTGTCCTGGAGCCCACCAACCTGTCCTCACCGGGATCCCGTCTCGCTCCCACCCCCGCCCAAAATCAAGCGGCCTCTCCCGGGATAGAGCTATCGCCTTTTCCGAACTTCCCCCTCCTCAAGGAGTTGAGTCCACCCCCACCAACCTGGGCCGACTTAGGCATCCATTGGGATCACCTGGCCCTGCTGCCGGATCCTGAGCTAGCCGAGGCAATGGATAGGGAGTTCAACCGTCGCTTGGCCCGACTGAACCGGCAGATTGCCAACCAACAAGATCGCCTCTACCGCCTTTTGCAAACCTGGGACTCTGACGAAGAGGAGATCCGCCAGGTTCAGGCCCAACTGAGTCAGTTGCGCCTCGAACGGGATCGCTTGGCCCTGGAGCACCTGTTGCTGCTGCGGCAGTTGCAGGAGAACTTTGCCCTGCCTCTACCGAGTCGTTCTGCCGCCACCTCTCCCTGAGGTGGGAGCAGGTTATGATCGGCAGAGGGCAACCACTGACGGAGCTGAGCAATGGCCCAAGTGCCCAGCAACCCAGAGATCGAGCAATTGGCCGCTGCCATTGGCGAGGAAGTTTACATCGATGTGGCCCGGTGGCACCTTTACCTGCGGGATGCCCACCTGCATACCGTTTTGGCAGAGCGACTGGCTCCCCAGGTGATGGCAGGCAAGGTGGACGAGAATGCCGTTACCGAGGTTCTGCAAGGGATCCCAGTAAAAGTGGGGGGTGGGCGCAAAGAGCTGCCCCTGGCGGATCTGCTGCCCATGCAAAGCCTGCTCAACCTGCTGGATGTGCTGGAGGAGTTCAGCCGCAAATGGGCTCAGTAGAGGGGGAGAAACCATTTCACCTAAGGCGATTGCCGCCTCCCCTCAGCACCTGGCTTAGGGCCAGTGGTTTTGTCCTGCTGCTGGAGCTGGTGTCGGCCTGTCAGGGAACCGAGTGGGGAGAGCGGCTGCAACGAGCAGTGCGACCGGTGGGTCTGTCTGCCTCTCCCTCTGCAGATCAAGCAGATCAATATCAACAACGAAATCAAGTAAATCAAGCAGAGACGCCTTCGCCTCGGATCGAACCCCGCTTCCCCTCTGCGCCTGCAACTCCCCCTGCTGCCTTCACGCCTCTGCCCAGCCAGCTCAGCAGCCGCTTTGCGGATCTGGAGCCCGGATCCCTGGTGGCCCGCTCGGTCTATGACCTGGATCAACTGGGGGTCTTTGCTGATATTCCCGGCAGGGAATTTCAGCCCCAGCGCAGTGTTCGCCGCGGCGAATTTGCCCGCTGGCTGGTGCTGGCCAACAACGCCATTTACGCCGACGAGCCCAGCCGCCAAATCCGGCTGGGACCCGCCAGCGAGCGCCCCCTCTTTTTGGATGTGCCGGAGGAGGATCCCAACTTTCGCTACATCCAAGCCCTGGGAGCTGCCGGCATCGTTAGCGGAGACGCCAACCGCGAGTTTCGTCCCAACAGCCTGCTGTCGCGAGCCGAGCTAATCCGCATGAAGGTGCCATTGGATTTGCCGCCTGGGCAAATCAAGGGATCCCGATTAGAACTGGAGGAGCGTTGGGGCTTTACCGATGCAGCGCAGATCCCTGAGGAGGCGGTTGCTCCCCTGGTGGCAGATCGCAGCCTGGAGAATGCCTCCACCGTGTTGCGCACCTTCGGCCCCATCCGTACCTTTAACCCCTTCCAGCCGGTCAGCCGTGGGGAAGCGGCAATTGCCCTGTCGGCTTTTGGAGAGCGGACGGCTCAGGAGGCGGTAGCCCAGCTCTCGGCCCTGCCAAGTCCAACGCCGGAAGCCGAAACTTCTCCGCCGGCAGCCCAGCCGGAACCCACCTCT
>NZ_JANSJA010000165.1:0-4001 GCF_047462335.1 Synechococcus sp. H60.1 | reverse complement strand
CTCCTACCCCTGAGGGCGAGCCTTCCCCCAGTGAACCGCCGGCAGTTACCCCGGGAGCAGGGAAAATTGTTACACCCCGCTAGGGGATCCCAGGCTTTAGGAACCGAGAGGTCGAAAGCTCCCAAGGAGAAAGGCTCTGTTGCCTCTCCCTAGGGCAGGGCTTCCCGCCTAATAATGATGGAAGAAGCTAGCTTTGGAAAAAGGGATCCCGTCTGTGTCTGCAACCATTCCCGAAATTCGCTCTGAAGAGCTGCTGCGCTACACCGTCATTGGCTCGCGGCGGCCCAGCGTCTATTTTTGGGCAGTGATCCTGACGGCAGGGGGTCTGGGCTTTACCCTGGCTGGTCTTTCCAGCTATTTCCACCGCAACTTGCTTCCCTTTTCCGATCCCGCCAGCCTGGTGTTCATTCCCCAGGGCATTGCCATGCTCTTTTACGGTGTGCTCGGATCCCTGGCGGGGCTGTATCAATGGCTGAGCCTGTACTGGAACCTGGGGGGCGGCTACAACGAGTTCAACCGCCGCACCCAGAAGATAACGCTGGTGCGGCAGGGCTTTCCGGGCAAAAACCGCGAGGTGCGGCTGGAATACGACTTTGCCGAGGTGCAAAGCCTGCGGGTCGAGCTGCGAGAAGGCCTCAACCCCCGCCGGGTTATCTACTTGCGGGTAAAAGGACGCGGCGACATCCCCCTCACCGGCGTTGGCCAGCCCCCTTCCCTGACGGAGATCGAAAACCAAGCAGCCGAGATTGCCCGCTTTCTCAATGTCAGCCTAGAGGGTATTTGAAATTCTCTTGGATTGTGGACGGCTGCTGGTCAGGGATCCCAGGAATTGAGGTAGCCCAGAAACCGGCTCAACAACATCGGGTCAATTGTCCAAGTAAACTCCCCTCTCCCGAAGGGAGAGAGGTTGGGGGTGAGGGATCCCTGCCTTGCAGAGTGCTCAAGAAAGGTCTAGGACTCGAAAGCTGCGGCTCCCGCAACTGTCAGAGAAGGGCTGGTCGCCTCTGGAGCAAAAGCCTGGGCTGTCGGGAACCCCAAAAACGGGCTTTGCTCCACCGCCTGGGTGGAGAGAGTAAAGAGCGGATTGGAGAGGATCCCGGCAAAGATCGTGGCCACCAGCGTCAGCACCATGCCCACCCGCAAAGCCGGCATGCCTTCGGCCTGCCAGTTCGTCTCAGGGTAGTTTTGCACCGAAAGCGACATCTCCTGCGGCTCTTTCACCACCATGGTTTTCACTACCCGCACGTAGTAGTAGATGGAGATGACGCTGGTCACCAAGCCCACCAGCACCAGCGTGTAAGCCCCTGCCTGCCAGCCGGCCCAGAAAAGATAGAGCTTGCCGAAAAAGCCCGCCAGCGGCGGCAACCCGCCCAGAGAGAGCAGACAAATGCTCAGGCAAAGGGTGAGGAAGGGATCCTTCTGATAGAGGCCGCTGTACTCGTTGATTTCGTCGGTGCCGGTCTTGAGGCTGAACAGGGTGACGCAGAGAAAGGCTCCCAGGTTCATGGCCAAATAGACCATCAGGTAAAAAATCAAGCTGGCATAGCCCGCTTCGGTGCCCGCCACCAACCCAATCAAGACAAAACCCGCCTGCCCAATGGAAGAATAGGCCAGCAGGCGCTTGAGGCGGGTTTGGGCGATGGCCACCACGTTCCCCAGCACCATGGTCAAAATGGCCAGCACCGAGAGCACCGCCCGCCACTCTTCCGTCATGGCCGGGAACGCAGTGGCCAGAAAGCGAATGGCCAGGGCAAAACCTGCCGCTTTGGATCCCACCGACAAAAAGGCCACCACCGGCGTCGGGGATCCCTCATAAACATCAGGAGTCCACTGGTGAAAAGGCACCGCCGCCAGCTTAAAGCCAATGCCGCCCAGGCAGAACACCAAGGCAAGGATCCCCACCAGGCCGGCATTGGCCAGGTAGGGCGCGATGGCCGCCAATTGGGTCTGCCCCCCCGACAGGCCGTAGAGCAGCGACATGCCGTAGAGGAAGATGGCCGTGCTGCTGGCCCCCGTCAAAAGGTACTTCAGGGCTGCCTCGGAAGAACGCGGATCCCGCTTGGTGTAGCCAGCCATCAGGTAGCTGGCGATGCCCAGCGTTTCCAAGGAGACGAACACCATGATTAAATCCGTCGCCCCGGCGAGGAACATGCCCCCCAAGGTGGCCGTGAGCAGCAGCACATAAAACTCGCCGGTGGGTGTCCCTGCCTGGGCGATGTAGCGCTCCGCCATCATCACCGTCAGAGCTGCCGTTGCCACCACCAGGCCGCGGAAGAGAATGCTAATTGGATCCGCGGCAAAGCTGCCCAAGAAGCTCTCCAACTGGGGCTGCTGCCATTGCAACACCAAGGTCACCAAGGCCCCAATCAAGCCGAAGAGGGAGAGGGCCGGCAGACTTTTGCGCGCCGCCGACCCACCCACCAGATCCACCACCAAGACAATCAACAGCGTGAGGGTGACCACTACCTCTGGCCAAATGGCGTCGGCATGCAGGTTTCCGGTTGGGGCGAAGACATCCATAGGAGAAGACTATGAAGAGAGATTAACGGGATCCAAAGCCAGCATACCGCGATTTCTGGGTTCTCTTCTCGCTTCAGGCATGGCTTCTCCCAATTATCTCAATCAAGACTCTCAATGCTCAGGCCACTCTTGATCACAGCCCCGCTAGAGCTTGGCACTAGAGGTGAGCACCAGTTTTAGGCGGGCGTGGATGAGATCCAAGTCCGCCAGCCCCAGGTCGATCTCGCCGTCGATGACAATGCCGGTGTGGATCAGCCGATCCAACAACTCCAGCAGGGATCCCTCGCCGTGGGGTTGGCCGGGGTAGTAGTCCCCCTGACGGGGCAGAAGCGTGCCCAGATCTCCCAAGTCCAGGTTGAGATCCGCTGGGTCGATCTCCAGCAGGGCGCAGAGTTGCCGAATTTGCTGGCGCAGGGCTTGCAGGCTGCTGCCGGCCCGCTCAATTTGCTCTGCAGAGAGGCGATTGGCCTCCATCTGGCGTACCACCTGAGCTTCCATCAACTGCCGCAGCAGCTCCACCAAGGTCAGCACCAGCGAGGCCAAACCGGCTTCCGGGCGTTTCCGGGTAGGGGTGAAGTCTTCCGGGCTGGCCGGGCTGACAGCAAGGCGAGGGGAAGGAACAGGCAGGGCCAACCACTGCTCAAAGGGCTGGCAAAACTGTTCTAGGCTGAGCAAATGGAGGCGGGGATCCCGAGCGGCCGCTTCCCGCTCCTCGGGCAGGTTGTAGCCCCACTCGGCTAAAAACAAGAGCACCTGCTCCAGTTCCGGTACACTCTGCACCTGGCGCAGCGTCTGCAGGCGATCCTCAACAAACCAGAGTTCCTCAGGCGCTACCTGGGTCGCTGCTAGCAGCCGCTGGAGGGTGGTGGCCTTGGGGGCGCGTACCTCCTTGCCCAGGATGCGGTGGCGTGGCAGCTGGATCCCCTCGCGGAGCAAAAGCTGCTGAATGAAGCGCCCCTCCTTGGTACTGAGAATGGCCAGGCGCGGCTCGCCAGCAGCCTGGATCTGGCGCATCCAGGCCGTTACCCCTGGATAAAAGCGGTGCAGCCCCAGCCAGCCCTGGAGATCCTCTGCCAGCCAGCGATCCCGCACCTCATCCAGGGCTTGGGCCAAAGCCCGCTCGGAAACCCCCGCCTGCTGCAACAACCGCTGCCGCCAGCCGGGCCAGTCTTGGCGCAAAGCGTCCTCTGGGATCCCTTGCTGCAGCCCCCACAGCAGCAGAGGCATCTCCCAGCCAATCTCGATTAGGGGTCGCAGGCGGTCGAAGGCAGGGCGCAATGGCTCCAACTGGGCAGGGGCCAAACCCCACACCTGACTACAAACTCGACAGGAAGAAGCAAAGTACTCCGACCGTCCGTCGCAGAGCACACCATCAAAATCCAGAACTAGAATGCGGGGAGACATTCGCCGGGGCCTAGCGAACTCCATAACTGAGTCCCCCATAGAGCAAGTTGCAAAAATGGGGCCAGAGGCCAAGTTAA
>NZ_JANSJA010000164.1:0-8420 GCF_047462335.1 Synechococcus sp. H60.1 | reverse complement strand
TTGCGAATTGTTACGAGGCTGGCGTTATGCCCCCAGCAGGGATCCGGTTCTCTGGTAGAACGGGAAACAGGCGCTGGGGAAGAATGCCCATTCCCGGCCCACTTGCTTTTTTGCATTGCACAAGGGAGAGCGACTGCATGTTTACTCTGGTTAAGCCCATCACCCGCCACGTGACCCCTGCTGAGCTGGGGGGGCGCCGACTGATGAAGGTGGTGTACGTGGTGTTGGAGCCGCAGTATCAGAGTGCCCTGACGGCGGCGGTGCAGCGCATCAATGCCCAGAACCCCAAGCTGGCGGTGGAGCTGTCTGGCTACTTGGTGGAAGAGCTGCGGGATCCCGCGGGGTATGAGGCTTTCCGGCGGGATCTGGAGACGGCCAATGTCTTTATCGGCTCCTTGATCTTCATTGAGGACATTGCCCAGAAGGTGGTACAGGCAGTAGAACCCCTGCGGGAGCGGCTGGATGCGGTGGTGGTGTTCCCCTCCATGCCAGAGGTGATGCGCCTTAATAAGCTGGGATCCTTTTCCATGGCGCAACTGGGCCAATCTAAGAGCGCCATTGCCCAGTTCATGCGCAAGCGCCAACAGGGAGCCAACTTCCAAGAGGGGATGCTGAAGCTGCTGCAGACGCTGCCCAAGGTGTTGAAGTACCTGCCCTTCGACAAGGCCCAGGATGCCCGCAACTTCATGCTCAGCTTCCAGTACTGGCTGGGCGGATCCCGCGAGAACCTGGAGAACTTTTTGCTGATGCTGGCGGATCGCTACCTGCCGGGGATGCGGGGACAGCTCTCCTTTGCCGAGCCAGTCACCTATTTGGAGATGGGCATTTGGCACCCGCTGGCGCCGCAGATGTTTGCCAGCCTGGCAGAGTATTGGGATTGGTACAATGCCCGCGAGGATCTGCCGGAAGACGTGAAGGATCCCCTGGCTCCCTGCGTGGGGCTGGTGCTGCAGCGCACCCACCTGGTGACGGGGGACGATGCCCACTACGTGGCCATGGTGCAGGAGTTGGAGTCGCGGGGGGCGCGGGTGGTGCCGGTGTTTGCCGGCGGCTTGGACTTCTCCAAGCCGGTGAACGAGTTTTTCTGGAATGAGCAGAAGACGGCGCCAATTGTGGATGTGGTGGTGTCGCTAACCGGGTTTGCCCTGGTGGGCGGGCCGGCGCGGCAGGATCACCCCAAGGCCGTGGAGGCGCTGCAACGGCTCAATCGCCCCTACATGGTGGCGCTGCCCTTGGTGTTTCAATCCACAGAGGAATGGGCCACTAGTGACTTAGGCCTGCACCCGGTGCAGGTGGCGCTGCAGATTGCCATTCCTGAGCTGGATGGGGCCATCGATCCCATCATCCTCTCGGGCCGGGACGCCGCCACCGGCAAGGCCCATGCTCTGCAGGATCGGATTGAGCTGATTGCAGCGCGGGCCATCAAGTGGGCCAATCTGCGGCGCAAGCCCAAGCTGGAGAAGAAGATCGCCATCACTGTCTTCAGCTTCCCGCCAGACAAAGGCAATGTGGGGACAGCAGCCTACTTAGATGTGTTTGCCTCCATCCACCGCGTCATGCAGGCCCTGGCCCACAACGGCTACGACCTGGGGCCGGAGCTGCCCAAAACGCCGCAGGAGTTGATGGAGGCCATCCTGCACGATGCCCAGGCCCAGTACGCCAGCCCGGAGCTGAACGTGGCTGCCAAGCTGTCGGTGCGGGAATACGAGGCCCTGACGCCCTATGTCAAAGCCATTGAAAAATATTGGGGGCCACCCCCAGGGCACCTGAACACCGACGGGCAAAATCTGCTGATTTACGGCAAGCACTTTGGCAACGTGTTCATCGGGGTGCAGCCCACGTTTGGCTACGAAGGGGATCCCATGCGGCTGCTTTTTTCTAGATCGGCCAGCCCCCACCACGGTTTTGCCGCCTACTACACCTATTTGGAGAAAGTGTGGGGAGCCGATGTGGTGGTGCACTTTGGCACCCATGGCTCTTTGGAGTTCATGCCCGGTAAGCAAATTGGCATGTCGGGCGAGTGCTACCCGGATAATTTGATTGGATCCCTGCCCAACCTCTACTACTACGCCGCCAACAATCCCAGCGAGGCCACCATTGCCAAGCGGCGCGGCTACGCTTGCACCATCAGCTACCTGACACCGCCGGCAGAGAATGCCGGCCTCTACAAGGGGCTGCAGGAGCTGCGGGAGCTGATTGGCTCTTACCAAACCCTGCGGGAGGGGGCACGGGGCATTGCCATTGTCAACGCCATCTGTGACAAGGCGCGCCTGGTCAACCTGGATAAGGATGTGGAGCTGCCAGAGGGGGATGCTGCCCAGCTGACTCTGGAAGAACGGGACACAGTGGTGGGCAAGCTCTACGCCAAGCTAATGGAGATTGAGTCGCGGCTATTGCCCTGTGGTCTGCATGTCATCGGGGCGCCCCCCACGGCAGAGGAGGCCATTGCCACGCTGGTCAGCATCGCCAGCATTGACCGCCCAGAAGAAGGGATCCTTGGCCTGCCTCGCATTATTGCCCAGAGCCTAGGCCGGGATATCGACGAGATCTACCGCAACCGGGATCGGGGGCACCTGGCGGATACGGAGCTGCTGGATCGCATCAACAAGGCCTGCCACAAGGCAGTGGCGGCCCTGGTGCAGGAGCAAACCGACGCCCAGGGGCGGGTCTCCAGGGTAGCTAAGCTCAACTTCTTCAACATGGGACGGCAGGCGCCCTGGCTGGTGGCCCTGAAGGAGGCGGGCTATCCCCAGGTGGATGCAGAGCTGCTCAAGCCTCTGTTTGAGTTTTTGGAAGAGTGCCTTAAGCAAATTACGGCTGACTACGAGCTGGGATCGCTGCTGCGGGCCTTGGAAGGGGAGTACATCCTGCCGGGGCCCGGCGGGGATCCCATCCGCAACCCCAATGTGTTGCCGACGGGGCGCAACATCCATGCTCTAGATCCCCAGTCCATCCCCACCGCAGCGGCCATTAAGTCAGCGGAGATCGTGGTGGAGCGGCTGCTAGCCCGCGAGTTGAGCGCCAACGGCGGCAGGTACCCGGAAACCATCTCGGTGATGCTCTGGGGCACGGACAACATCAAGACTTATGGGGAATCGCTGGCCCAGGTGCTCTGCCTTCTGGGAGTGCGTCCCAAGCCGGATGCTCTGGGGCGGGTGAACAAAGTGGAGCTCATCCCCTTGGAGGAGCTGGGGCGGCCCCGCATCGACGTGGTGGTGAACTGCTCCGGCGTGTTCCGGGATCTCTTTGTCAACCAAATGGCTCTCCTCGACCGGGCGGTGAAGCTGGCGGCCCTGGCCGATGAGCCGCTGGAGCTGAACTTTGTGCGCAAGCACGCCCTCCAGCAGGCCAAGGAGTTGGGGCTGACGCTGGAGCAGGCGGCAACGCGGGTCTTTTCCAACGCCTCCGGCTCCTACTCGGCCAACATTAGCCTGGCGGTAGAAAACAGCTCCTGGGAAGACGAGAGCGAGCTGCGGGAGATGTATCTATCCCGCAAGTCCTTTGCCTTTGGCTCCAATCTGCCCAACCAGCAGATGCGGCAGCTTTTTGAGGCCAGCCTAAAGACGGTGGACGTTACCTTCCAGAATCTGGATTCGTCGGAGATCAGCCTGACGGATGTCAGCCACTACTTCGATGCGGATCCCACCAAGCTGGTGCAGAGCCTGCGCCCGGACGGCAAGGCCCCCTCGGCCTACATGGCGGATACCACCACGCCCAACGCCCAGATCCGCACCCTGAGTGAGACGATCCGCCTTGATGCTCGCACCAAGCTGCTCAACCCCAAGTGGTACGAGGGCATGCTCAAGCACGGCTACGAAGGGGTGCGGGAGATCGCCAAGCGGCTGGTGAACACCTCCGGCTGGTCGGCCACGGCGGGCGCAGTGGACAACTGGATCTACGAGGAAACCAACGAGACCTTCATCAAGGACGAGGCGATGCGGCAGCGGCTGATGAACCTCAACCCCCACTCCTTCCGGCGTATCGTCGGCACCCTGCTGGAGGTGCACGGGCGTGGCTACTGGCAGACTTCTCAGGCCAATATCGAGCGCCTGCAGGAGCTGTACCAAGAAGTGGAAGACCGGATCGAGGGGGTGGAATAGGGGCCAAAGGGGATCCCTGCCGATCGTTGGCGCCGTTGCCACTGGAAGAGGGGTGAGGGAGTTCTACCCCAGCAACCCCGACCAGTGCAGGTAGGCTTCCATCAGGGGGGATCCCGCCAGAGCGGCCACGGCACCGCCCAGAGCCAAGTAGGGGCCGAAGGGGATGGGTTTGCCCAGGCGGGCCTTTCCTTTGGCCATGGCCAGCAGGCTGCCCAGCAAACCCAACCCAGAGCCCAAGATGAGGGCCACCACCACCCCTTGCCAGCCCAGCCACATGCCGACTAGAGCCAGCAGCTTGCCATCTCCTCCGCCCATGGCCTCCCGCTGCAAAACCCAGCGGGCAACAAAGCCAATGCCCTCCAGCAACCAAATGCCCAACACGGCCCCCGCGATCCCGGCCACCAGCGACAGGCCCATGGCCGCCAGGGATCCCGACCCTTCCAGCCAGGGCAGCGCCAAGCGGGCCACCAGCCCCGCCACCAAGCCGGAGCGGGTGAGCTCCTCCGGCAGCAAAAACGTATCCAGATCAACCAGCGCCAGGGCCAGCAGCCAGCCCAACAAGACACAGGTGAGGATCCCGCGGGGGGAAAATCCCAAGATGGCGATGCTGAGGCCGAACAGCCCCAGGGTCAAGGCCTCAACGGCAGGGTAGCGCCAGCTAATCCGCGCACCGCAGTGGCGGCAGCGGCCCCGCAGCAGGAACCAGCCCAGAATGGGGATGTTCTCCGTGGGGCCCAGGGGCGTCTTGCAGTAGGGACAATGGGATCCAGGATAAAGCAGAGAGAGGCCCCGCGGCAGGCGATAGACTACCACGTTGAGAAAGCTGCCCACACAGGCTCCCAGCACCAACACCAGCACCCAGCCCAACAGGCGCAGCTCCCAGGTGCTGGCAAGGAAGTTCACCATCGCAGCCGTCCAGAGGGAGAACAAGAGGCTTGCTCTGCTATCGTAGGCGCTTAGGCTCGGCTTGGGCAGAAGGGCCTCATCGGAGCGGTTCCAACTGCTGCAAG
The DNA here is from genome assembly GCF_047462335.1 of Synechococcus sp. H60.1. Classification (NCBI taxonomy): domain Bacteria; kingdom Bacillati; phylum Cyanobacteriota; class Cyanophyceae; order Synechococcales; family Synechococcaceae; genus Synechococcus; species Synechococcus sp. H60.1. The sequence continues at coordinate 3,310 of NZ_JANSJA010000164.1, read as the reverse complement.
GGGATGAAGGTTTCTTGAGGCAGCAGAATGGGAAACTCAGAAAAGATCAGATCCCCTCTCAGGGTACGGCGATGGATGACCACGCCCCGCGGCGGCTGCTCCAGCACCTCCGGTCGATGCTGCAGATGGAATTGATAGATCTGACGAGCTGCTTGCAGCAAAGCGCTGTCCATGTGCGGTTTCCCCACCTTGCGAAGCCCACTATCACCCTAACGACCCTGCCAAGATTCTCTGGGATTGAAAAGGGAGGATGCCCGCTCCTGTACTTGGTAGCGAGCTGATGCGCCTCACCTCTTGGCAGCTTAAACCCTAGAATATCGCCGTCAACAGCCAGTGGGTCATTACGTCTCAGTTTAACCTTGCAAGAGGGAGTTTGCGGGCTCTTGCTGGGTCGGCAAGCGGTCAAGGTTAAGACAAGGCCATGGATCCTGCCTGAGGGCGACAGTACAGTGGGGGCAAACGCGCTGCGAGGAGATGGAGAGAACCTATCTGCTGGGGCTGGGCTGGATCCTGGGCCTGTTGCTGCGGGCCTGGCCGGCGGTGAGCGGCTGGGGCTGGGGGATCCCGCTGGCGTTGGGATTGGCGGGCTCCCTGGTGTGGCGGCGGCAACTGCGTTTGGCCCGCACCTGGCTGGCGATGGGGCTGGTGGGGTGTTTAGCCTGGGCCTACCTGGGCTGGCGGCAGCCGGTTCCCGGCCCGACGGATATCAGCCTGCTGGCCCCACAGCCGCAGATGAGCCTGGTGGGCACCGTTCTTTCAGAGCCCCGTCCCACCCGCAGCGAGCGGCGGCAGTTTTGGCTTGAGGCGGAGCAGGTGTTGGAGGCCAACTCCACCGCTCGCCAGGTGAGCGGCAAGCTCTACGTCACTGCCAGCCCTGAAGCTCTCCCAAGCCAGGATCTCCATCCCAACCAGCGGGTGCGCCTGACGGGATCCCTCTACCTCCCCAGTCCAGCCCTGAACCCAGGCAGCTTTGATTTTCAGGTCTATCTGCAGCGCCAGGGAGCTTTTGCGGGGTTCAGCGCTCGCGAGGTGATTCCCCAACCGGGCGGGAGGGGCTGGGGAGGTTGGGTGTTGCGGCGGCGGGTGCGGGAGGCGTTCATTGCTGGGCTGGGGGAGCGGCAGGGGAACCTCTTGGCTTCCTTGGTGCTGGGATCCCGCGCTGCGCAATTGGATTTTGATTTGCAGGATGCCTTTCGGGAAGTTGGCCTGGCCCACGTCCTGGCGGCCTCTGGGTTTCACGTGTCCCTGGTGGTGGGGGTGGTGTTTGTCCTAACGCGGCGGCTGCCGGTGCGCCTGCAGCAAGGGATCCTCCTGGCGGTCTTGGGGATTTACCTCACCTTGACGGGGTTTACGCCTTCGGTGCTGCGGGCGGCGGTGATGGGGGTGGCGGCCATGCTGGTACTGACGGAGCCCAGACTGGAAGGAAAAGTTAGGCTTGACCCCCTGGGGACGCTGCTGGTGGCGGCAGTTTTGCTCTTGATCTACCAGCCCCTGTGGATTACGGACTTGGGGTTTCAGCTTAGCTTTGCTGCCACCTTGGGGCTGCTGGTGGGGACGGCGCCGATCGTGTCCCGGCTGGACTTTTTGCCGCCGGCGGTGGCTACCGCTCTGGCCGTTCCGCTGGCCGCCCAGATCTGGACCCTGCCGCTACAGGTGGTTATCTTTGGCCGCATCCCCACCTACTCGCTGCTGGCCAACCCGCTGCTATTGCTTCTAGTAGTGCCGCTGCTGGTGGCAGGGTTTGGGGCGGCCCTGGTGGCCTTGATCTGGCCGGGGCTGGGATCCCTGCTGGCCCGGCCCTTGACGTTTTTGCTCACGCCTTTGATTAACTGGGTGAGCTGGATGGCCGGCTGGCCCCTAAGCTCCTACTACACCGGCAGGGTCTCGCTGCTGCAGTGCCTGCTCCTCTACGGGGCGCTGGTGGCCCTGACCTTTTGGCCCCGCTGGCGGCGGGCTTTCCGCTGGCAGGGTACTGCTCTGGTTATGGCTGCCATCCTGCTGGGGCCGAGGCTGTGGCCGGGGCCGCCAGTTCAGATCACGGCTTTGGCCAGTGGCCGTATCCCCATCCTGGCCATCCAAGCCGAAGGACGCCATCTCTTACTGAACAGTGGCGATCCCCGCTTGGCCGAGCGCACGGTGCTGCCCTTTTTGCGGCAGCAGGGCCTGCGCCGTCTGGAAGGGGCGGTGGCCATGGCCTCTGCCGGCTCGGCCAATGGGGGCTGGGAGATCCTGCTTTCGGCTTTCTCCATCGGGCAGTTCTGGGATGGGGGCGGCGTCAATGCCGCCTCGGACAGCTACCTGCGCTCCCTCAGCGCCGTGCAAGCAGCCGGGATCCCCTATCAAGTCTTGCGGCCTGCGGATTGGATCCCTTTTTCGGAGCGGCTGAAGCTGCAGGCTGTCCACACCAACCCTCTGGTGTTGACCCTGGAGGCGGAGGGATCCCGTTGGCTGCTCTTGGGATCCGCCGGCACCAACGTCCAGGCTGAGCTAACCGGATCCCCCCTGCTGCCGGCCCAGATCGACTGGCTGTGGTGGGATGGGGGATCCATAATCTTGGACTTGCTGGAGCGCTTTCAGGTGCAGGCAGGCATCAGCTCCGGCCCTGTTGGCGAGGCAGTAGCTACTTGGTTTCGGCAAAAGCAGCGGCCCCTCTACATTGCCGAGCGTGTTGGAGCAGTGAGCTGGTCGCGGCAGGGCGTGCAAACCCTGAGGGCGCAACTGGACGGATAGGTGGCTTGGGAGAGAAAAGCTGACGCGACAGCTCGGTGTTGGATCAAAAGTTAGTCTCAAGCTAGCCTTCCCAATAGGCCCACGACGAAACCCATAGGCAGGACTGGATGGCAGGAAAGAAAACCGATACCAAACGCGCGATCGAGTCCTACGAGCACCGCGACAAAGAGCGCGTCAACAACCCGCTCGTGGGGCTGGTAACGCCCGAGAACGACCCCGACGCAGGCCAAAAGAAAAAGCGCTACGCCTACGACCCCCACCTTGACCCGCAACTCGTCTGGGCGGGCAAGGCCGAGCATACCTCGTTCGAGGTGCCGACTGTCTCCCTGCACGTCCACGAGCGCATCGATCCGCGCACCATCATCGAAGCGGTACGGAAGAAGAACGGCCAAGCCGAACCCGTGCAACTGGGGCTATTCGAAGAAGAACGTAAGGAACCGTTGCGCCAGGCCATCGAGTTCTACCAGCACAAGCACGGGTGGACCAACCGCCTGATTGCCGGCGATAGCCTGCTCGTGATGAACTCACTGCTGGAAAAGGAGGGGATGGCCGGCAAGGTGCAGATGATTTACATCGACCC
>NZ_JANSJA010000163.1:0-8443 GCF_047462335.1 Synechococcus sp. H60.1 | reverse complement strand
CAGGAGGCGCTATCCCTCCCCACCCGGGTGGGGAATCCCGCGCCTTACGTTGAACAGCAGCTAAAACTGCTCTAAGGCTTTTCCGCCCCGCACTACTCGCGCTAGCGGCGCCGAGCGCTGAGTACGGGACTACCAAGCTACTCTGCTGTGTGTTGCAACCTTCTCCAAACCGGCGCTGACAGCCGTTGACCCCAGCCAGGGAGCAACAGCAGCCATGGCAAGATGGGACATCTGGTCAGGGATCCCAGGTCTCAGCCAAGGCCTGGTCTGGAGAGTCTAGTGAGAATTGCAATAGAACTGACTGCACGGCCACTGTCGGTGGCGGAAGCAATGCGGGAAATCCGGGATCCCGTATCGGCCATGGCCCAGAAGCTGCCGATGCTTTTGGCTGTAGAGGTGCCTAGGAGAAATTCCACTGCATTAGAGTCCGGGGATTGCTCCTGAGCAGCGATCACCACCGCCGCTTCCCCACCTTGCCCAACCACTGCTGGAGTGGAAGGTTCCGGCGTGGGCTGAGAGGCTTCTGCTGGGCAGGGAGAAGGTGGCTGCAGCGGCATCTCGCCAGGGGAGGTTTGTGGGGCCTTGCCAGGGGGTACGGGGGGAGCCTGGCCGGCGATCTTTCCCCAGAAAGCTTGGAGGAGTTGCCACATGGCTAAGTTGGCTCCTGAGCGAAAGGGCAGTGAGGAATGGTGCTATCCTGCCATGCTCTGCCCTGAGAATCCACTCCCTCTGCAAGCCTTGCTAGAGCAAAGTCATAATGAGTATGATTAAGAAGCTTACCTAGGGAGAAAATTCACCATGGCGCACATTCGGGAGATTCCCCTGGCCCAAATTCGTCGCCCCTTGCCGCGGCAGACGGATCCGGAGAAAGTGCAGGCGTTGATGGCTTCCATCGAAGCCATCGGCCTGCAGGAGCCGATCGAGGTTTTGGAAGTGGAGGGAGAGTACTACGGGTTCTCTGGCTGCCACCGCTACGAGGCATTTGTTCGCTTAGGCAGGGAGCGAATTCCCTGCCGGGTGCGCAGGGCAACGCCTGCCGTCTTGAGACTCCACCTGGCCTAGGAGGGATCCCTCTCTCTCCCAGCCTATTTTTTGTCGCCCGACTCTTCCTGGGGGACGTAGCCCCGTTCGTAGGCAAAGCGCACCAGTTGCGAGCGATTTTCCAGAGAAAGCTTGCTGAGGATGTTGGTCAGGTGAGTTTGCACAGTGCGCGGGCTAATGAACAGCTTCTCGCCGATTTGCTTGTTGGTGAGGCCGCGGATCACTTCCCGGAACACCCGCTCTTCGGCGGGGGTGAGGGGAAGCTCGGCTAAGCTGGAGCGGGGGGCGGCTTCGGATTTGGCCTGGGTCTGCTGCTGGATCAGGCGCAGAATCTCCAACTGGGTGCGGCGGGCTCGTTCGATTTGCGCCTCGATTTTGGCCACCAACTCCAGCGGCTCGAAGGGCTTGATGATGTAGTCATCGGCTCCCCACTCGTAGCCCTGAACACGGTCGTCCAGCTCACTGCGAGAGGAGAGGAAGATAAAGGGGACGAGTTCGCCGCCCCGCTGTTGGCGCAGTTGCCGGCAAAACTCGAAGCCATCCATTTCCGGCATCACCACATCCGACACCACCACATCCGGCTGCTCTTGGGCAAACAGGCGCAGCCCTTCTACACCCGAAGCGCCCGTACAAACCCGATAGCCATGCTGAGTCAAGTGGCGGCTCAGCACCTTTAAAGAGAGGGGATCGTCATCTACGACCAATACGCGCTTCATGATGACTAGGGGGAGAGGCTGTTGAGGAATGACTAAAGAGATGATCTGAGGGCGCTATTCACCTCTTGCCGCAAGTTTAAGTCCAGATAGGATGCTGGCGATCAACTAACCCCTGCCCCATAATAGTCGTTCCAGAAGCAGTCTTGCTGCCGGCTCAGGCGGACTGGGAAATAGGTTTGTTTAGGCTCCCATCCCGGAGTAGCGTTGCAAACCCTTGCGCCACAGCCAGCGGTTGACCAGCCAAAACAGCCCCAGCCAGGCCAGGCCCATGGCAAAACCGCGCGGGATATCTTGTGGGATCCCCACCCAGAGGCCGGCGGGAAAATGTACCAAGTAGGGAAAGGGCGTCCAGGCCAAGACCTGGCGCACCGCCGGTGGAAACACCTCCAGAGGGGCGATCACCCCCGACAAAAACAGGTACACCAAGAAATGAAGCTGCTCCAGAGCCGATATCCGCTCCACCCAAAAGGCCAGCAGCGCCAGGGTGTACTGCATAAGAAAGCGCAGGGCAAAAGCCAACAGAATGGCCAGGGATCCCAGTGCCACCTGTTGCCAAGACGGGATCCAAAAAGCACGGGGGTAGAGCAGGAAAAAGAAGGCAATCAAAGCTATGGTAAAGGGGAGACGGGCCAGGCGCTCCATCAGGTGGCTGGCGACGTGGTGCCAAGCGGGATCCAGAGGCTGCAACAGACGCGGCGATAACTTGCCTTCGACGACCTCCCGCTCAAAGTCCCAGATCACCCAGGTGATGCTGAACTGGCGCACCAGGAACACGGCCAGAAAATAGCGGCTGAACTCCAGGGAAGAGAGCGAGAAATCTCCTGAACGGGCGGCTTCGCTCCAGAGCCCCATCATGATCAAGGGCAGGGATCCGGCCAACACCCACAGGATCAGCTCCGCCCGGTACTCCAGCATGTAGGCGTAGTAGGCGGCAAAGAGCGCCCTCAGCTTGCGAAAAAAGGCGTTCATTGAGGCTCTGAAGGGGCAAGCGGACATAGAGTGGGCAACAGGCCGGCCAGATTGACCACCGCTCCCACCACGACAATGGCGGGCGGTGCTACAGGCGAGGGCTGACCGGCTAGAGTCTCCAAACGGAGCAGATGAATCTCTTGCTCCGGCGTGGTGCCCCAGCGGATCAGGGCAACGGGGGTGTCGGGAGCTTTGCCGCCGGCCAACAATTCGGCGGCGATGTGGCCGAGGTTGTGCATACCCATGTAGATCACCAAGGTTTCGACGGCCTCGGCTAGGGCACGCCAATTGACCTGGGGGCGGTATTTCCCTACCGCCTCATGGCCGGTTACGAAGGCAACCGAGGAGCTGAGGTCGCGATGGGTGAGTGGGATCCCAGCATAGGCGCTGGCGGCCATGCCCGCCGTAATTCCCGGCACCACTTCCACCGGGATCCCGGCCTGCACCAGCGCCAGCATCTCCTCGCCCCCCCGCCCGAAGATGAAGGGATCCCCGCCCTTGAGGCGCACCACCACGGCTGCCGTCTGGGCTTTCTCGATCAGCAAGGCGGTGATTTGCTCCTGCGGGAGGGTATGGGCGCCGCAGTGTTTGCCGGCGTAGATTCGTTCTGCTGTGGGTGGGATCAGATCCAAAATGGGGGATCCCACCAGGGCATCGTAGATGACCACGTCCGCATGGGCGAGCAGCGCTTTGCCCTTCACCGTCAGCAGTCCCGGATCCCCAGGCCCTGCTCCCACCAGATACACTTTGCCCATCTCAAATCCCAATAGCTTGTCGGAAATATCTATTCTGCTGGAACAGGACAGTTTTGACCAACCAACCCTACTTCCCGGTCAGACAGGCCGTCTGCAGGGTCTCCTGGATGGCCTGTACCACCTGGGGATCCCGCCAGAGGGGCGGCTCCACCGTAATCTGCAGCAAGGGCCATTCTCGCTGTAGCCGCTGAGCTTGTTCTTGTAAAGCGCGCAGCAGACCGCCCGGAAAAAGAAAAAACGGCAGCACCCGCAGGCGATACTGGCTCAGACGCAGGCAATGGATTACAGCCGCTTCCAGTGTCGGGGGCTGGGCGGCAAAAGCCAGGTGGATGGGGATTCCGGGCAGGCGCTGTTCCAGAGCTTGGATCCCGGCCTGGAGCTGGGCGGCAAATCCCGGCAGGCGGCTGCCATGGCCAAATAGGATCCAGCCGTGGGTCAGTTCCCCCAACCGCTGCGCCGCAACCACGCGAGCCGCCACCAAATCGAGCAGGGCCGGGTGCTGGCCGATGGGGGGCGTCAGCAGCAACTGCAGGCGCGGCCAGCGAGCTTGAACCTGCTCCACCGCAGCCGGCAAATCCTCCTCCACATGGGATCCCCCGCCCATAAACAGTGACAGCAGCACCACCGGCCCATCGACTCTATCCAGACAGGAGGCCAATTGTCTGTGAATCTGCTCTGCCAAGGTCAGGGGCTGACCTTCCAACTGGGCCAGCTCCACCGGCTGAGGAGCCAGCCGCTGCCGCACGCGGGCCAGCAAATCCGCCGCCGCCTGTTGGTATTCCGGATCCCGGCTGCCGTGACAAACCAAAAACACCAGTGGAGCTGAGGACATGGCAAAAGTCAGGGATCCAGAGGCAACTGTTCTATTTTGCTACTTAGAAAGGTTCCGGCAACGTCTCGCGCCGCATCTGCGCGTATGATTTGATTAAAGTACACATCCTTTTTTCAGACTCGTCGGCCCTTTCCCAGGATTTCATGTCATTTGAGAATCGTTCCACCACCCCCGAACTGTTGATCCATGTTTTGCGGGAAGGGTTGACCGAATCTATCCATCATTGCCAAGCGGTCGTGGCCGATAGCCGCGGGCGCTCCCTGGCCATGGCCGGCAACAGCACCACCCCTGTTTTTGCCCGTTCTGCGCTCAAACCCTTCCAAGCGCTGGCCATGCTCTCCACCGGCATCCGCGAGCGCTACCGCCTCAGCGAGAAGGATATCGCCATTATGTGCGGATCCCATCAGGGCACCACGGCCCATGCGCGGCAGGTGTTCAGCATGCTCTGGCGCGCCGACCTGTCTCCCGAGCTGCTGGTCTGCCCCACCCCACCCGGCAAGCCCAGCCCCCTGTGCCACAACTGCTCCGGCAAGCATGCTGGCATGCTGCTAGCAAGCCGCGCCCAGAACTGGACCCTGCCGGACTACGCCCAGCGGCAACACCCCGTTCAGGCCCTGGTGCGGGCTAAGTTGGCGGATCTATTGCAGATGCCCTCGGAAGAGTTTTTGTTTGCCCGCGATGACTGCGGCGTGCCCACTTACCAGTTACAACTCAACCACTTGGCCTCCCTGTATGCCCAACTGACTGCCGGCGAGCGGCCCGACTTGGAGGCCATCGCCCGCGCCATGACCCACCACCCGGAAATGGTGGCCGGACAGGGATGTTTCGACACAGAATTGATGCGGGCCACCCAAGGCGAGCTGGTCAGCAAGTCCGGCGCCGAAGGGATCCAGTGCATTGGGCGCGTCGGAGAGGGGATGGGCCTGGCCATCAAGGTACAGGATGGGGCCGCGCGGGCCAAATATGCCTTGGCTTTGCACCTGCTGCAGCGCATGGGCTGGATCCAACCTGCCGCTGCCGAAATGCTAGGGGAGCGCTTCCTCGCCGTCGGCCCCTACACCCGCCTGGAGGTGGAAGGGGAGCTGCGCATGCCCTGAGCAATCCAAGCGGGGCTGAGTCTTGCATCTTACTCCCTGGCAGTGCTACCTTGTCAAAAAATTGGAAGAAAAATGTTTGAAGAGTCTTTCAAAGCTCTTGACGGCGAGCTGGCCGGCTTGGTTGAGCTAACTAAGAAAGTGACGAAAGCGGTAGGCAGTGCCCAAGCTGCTAGCAGAAGGGGAGATCTCCAAGCAGTAAACCGCCAGGTAGAAAGCTGTGGCTCTGCCCTCAACAAAGCTCTCTCCCAAGTGGAGCTGGTGAGGCGAGCTCTTGAACAAGCCCAGCAAGCTTTGTCCACCTCCTCCCTCGAAGACCTGGCCCGCGAAGTGGGGGAACGGGTAGACCAGCCCTGGCTTCCTACCGAGAATCCCAACATTTTTGTGGCCTTTCCTGCCTTAGTGCACTTCGCCAGAGAGGGGGTACGTATTGACCGCAAGATTTTCCGATCCCAGCGGCCCAGTGCTATTGCTGAGGCGATCAAGCGAGCAAGAGCCGCCAAGAGCAAAGAGACTGATCCCCAGGCTGTCCTTCAGCTCATTTGGAAGGCAGCAAGAATTGCGTCAGGCTACCTGAGAAAGCGTGTGGAGCAACTGCCTAACTCCATAAGTGTAGCTGCGCGAGATGTCTTCGATGTTCTCCACCTCAATAACTCAGACTACACAGAAGCAGAATTTACGCGACATCTTTACCTTCTAGATCGAAACCCAATCAACAATGTGGATGGCTATCGCTTGATCTTCTCTGCATCTACAGGCACGCGCTCAGGTCGCTGCTATCGCATTCGCGATGAACGCGGTGAGGAACATATTTACTATCTTTTGGAGTTTGAGCGTCTATGAGTGGGGAAACCCAGAGTCGTCTACAGCTTGATTTATGGCTGCGTTGTCTTGAGAAAGACTACCTGGGATCCTTCATCCCTGCGGGTGGTGCAACCGTCAAGCTAGCTGTCGTCCCAAAAGATTCCTACTCCCACCTCTACAAATCTCTTCAGGAAAAGCTATCTCTTTCTTCTTTTCGGCTTTTTGATCTAAGCGAAGAGCGCATCAATCTACATTCAATTGAGAATTTTTGGTTTGCCCTTGCTCAGAGGGTAGACTGGGAATCTTTTGCCAGAGAACTGCGCTATAGCATTCTCAGAAAAATTGGATATTCCCCCAGCTCAGAACTTCAAGACTGCACTTTAGAGGAACTGGCAGAGCTTTACCAAGTTGAGGCCCGCGAGATCAACATACAGTTCCAGCGAGAAATTAAGAAGCTGATTTTTCAGGACTACTCTCTGGCTCTCGACTTTCGCAAGGCTATTTCCCGTCTTATCTACGAGCCTCTCCAAAGTCCAGGCACTCTAGAAGGTTTGTGCCTTGCGGTTCAGGAGTGGCTCAAAGGCACACTGAAATCTATTAGTCAAGTGCGTGGGGCAGCTATTTTTCGAAAAATTGATAGGACAAATTCTCGAGAGATCCTACTTTCTTTTCTGAGGCTTTTCACGCGCCAGCTCGGTTGGACAGCAATTCTTGTCAGTCTGTTTCATTACTACGAGCGAAGAGAAAATGGACGTCCAATCTTCACTCGTAGGCAAATTATTGAGCTTTACGAAACCTTGCGAGAGTTTATCGATGCAGAGAGTAAGCTTGAGAAAACAGTCCTAATCTTCATGGCTCCTCTAGACTTTATTGAATCAGAACTTTTGTCCTACCATAAGTACCGGGCCTTGCAAACTCGAATTGAGAACGAGGTATATTCTCCCAATTATCCCAATCCTTGTACAACTATGGTTCAACTTCAATGAGCGCATCACTTGTAGCCCGACGAGCGATTGAAGCGCTGCGAAACGGTGTTCCCAATCCATTTGCAGTTGCAGAACTTGGCTCTTGGCAACAAGAGGTCGAAGAGAAGTTTTGGGAATTATGCAACGCCCCCAGCTTAGAGCCTGGGGGGATGCTCGTGAAGGGGGACTTTGGAACTGGTAAGTCTCATCTTCTACTAACTCTGCAGGAAAAAGCAAAGAAGCAGGGTTTTGCCACCTCGCTGGTTGTCATCTCTAAAGAGCTGCCTCTTGGCAATCCTAGTCGCCTAATTCCCCGCATCCTTGCCGAAATCGAACTCCCTGACATGGCTGAGCGCGGGCTCCAAGGCATTGCAGGTCGTCTGCAGTACAAACAGCCTTCTTTCCAGGAGTTCCAGCTTTGGGTTAACCAATGGCGATTTGGAGAGGGCTGGTGGCCGGCTACTCTAGCTTTACACCAAAGGCTAGAGGGTGACGATGAGAAACTAGATGCTATTGTCCGCTTTTGGGCCGGTGAACCCACCCTGAGGCTCTCAGAGGTGCGGCAGAGACTTCGGGATCACGGTCTGGCAGGGGCTCACTCCGTCGGCAAGCTACCTCCTGCGGAAAGTCTGCACTGGCAGCGCCTGGCTTTTTCTGCTCAGCTATGTCGGGCCATAGGGCTCAGGGGCTTGGTGGTTTTGGTGGATGAGATCGAGCTGATTGCACAGTACAGCATCCTGCAGCGGGTCAAGTCCTACCGCGTTCTTGGCCACTTGTTTGGCAAGGAAACTTTACCTGAAGAACTAAAAGCAGCTCCGCTAATTCTAGTGGCAGCAGTAACCCGCGACTTTGAGAAGTCTATCTTGCAGGAAAAAGGGGATTGGGAGAAGGCACCTGAGATGGCGCGCCAGAAGCATGTTTCTGAGGAAGCTGTAAGGGCCGGCATGGAGGCCATTCGGCGGGCTATCCCCCTCCGTTCCTGTTCGGAAGCTCAGGTGGCCATTCAAGCGATGTTGCACAAGGTGGCGGATCTCTACCAGAAAGCCTACCCTGATTGGGTACGGCCATCACTGTCTGAGCTCCCTCCTCTTTACGGCACAACTACCGTGCGGTCAATTATTCGCCGTTGGATTACTGAGTGGGATGTGCGCCGGTACTACAACCCTACTGGTACAGTTCAGATTGAGGAAGACAAAGCGACTGGACACACCCCTACGGAAGAGATCCAAGAACTGGAAGAGGAAGCTTAAGCAAGCCTAGGTGCTCC
>NZ_JANSJA010000162.1:0-8464 GCF_047462335.1 Synechococcus sp. H60.1 | reverse complement strand
CGGAACTGGAGAATAGCAGATGGGTCAACCTCAACCCGGACGGGATGGTTACATTGTTAGCAAGATTTTTATCCAATAGCTGGAGTCGGCAGGATAAAAAGGTAACATCGCTCCATACCCGAGCTACCCTGCGCTAGGGGAAGAGCATCGGCCTCTCAGGGCACTGTCAATCGGCAGCAAACCTGCTATTATACATTGACCTCACTGACTCCATTTTTTGTGCTCTTGGATACAGAGATCCCATCTGTTCCAGTAACGGGAGGGATCGCTTAGCAGAGCTGCGCTCAGAAAACCCGGCTTGCCTCCTCTTGGCTCAGTTGCCGGCCAGATCTTTGCGGAAGCTCTGTAAGAGTGTTAAGAATGATTACATTAGTTGGTCATCCTCTCAGTTTTTCCACTTGTCCTTCTCAGCGCCGTGAAACGACTATGCTAGATCCCATTCCCCCTCCTGTCCTTGAAGAATACCTGTTGCAAGCAGGCATCATCGACCGCTCCCAACTGAGCTTGGCCAAAAAGCTGCAGCATCGCCAGCAAGGGCCGTTGCTGATGATCCTTTTGGAGCTGAGTTTCATCGATCTCGAGCAGCTCAGGCGCCTGCTGGATTTGGGCCGCACCTACGACCATGCTACAAACGCTGGATAGCCTTCAGCCCGGTTGGCAACAGCATCTGGCCCGCTGGTCTGCGGCTGGGCAGGGATCCCTGCTGCTGAAAAGTTGCGGGAAGAAGGATCTGGCGGAGCTGCGTCGTTTTTTACAGCAGTTCTGCGCCCCCAGCCAAGCGTTGACCTTGCTCACAGAAGACTTGCAGGTAGTGGACGGCCCCCTGACGCTGCAAAGCTGGGATCCGCAGGTCACAGGCTCTTTTGCCCATCTTTATCTGGAGCGCTCCGCGTCTGCACAGCACCTCAACCGCTTGGCGGCAATAGTGGCTCAGTTGCGCGCCCCCGACGGCTGTCCTTGGGATCGCGCCCAAACGCCCGAGTCGCTGACTCCCTATATCCTCGAAGAAGCCTACGAGACGGTGGCGGCCATTCGGGCTGGGGATCCGGCGGCCATTGTCGAAGAGCTAGGGGATCTGTTGCTGCAGGTGGTGTTGCAATCCCAGATCTTTGCCGAGCGAAACCACTTCGACCTGGAAACCGTAGCCGCGCGGATTGCCGATAAGCTGATCCGCCGTCACCCCCATGTGTTTGGGGATGCTCCGCAGTCAGATGTTTCCAGCCTTTCTGAGTTGCACCGCTCCTGGGAAGACATCAAGCAGAAGGAACAGCCACAGCAGACCCTCGGCCAGAAACTTCTCCACTACGCTGAAAGTTTGCCCCCCCTGATGGCGGCCCTGAAGATCTGCCAAAAAGTGGTGGGAGCGGGATTTGAGTGGCCGACGGTGGAGGGGATCTGGGCCAAGATCCGCGAGGAAGAGGCCGAACTGCGCCGAGAGCTGGAACGGGATCCCCCCGACCCGGCGCGACAGGAAGCCGAGTTGGGGGATCTGTTGTTTGCTCTGGTCAATTTGGGCCGTTGGTATGGGCTGGATGCCGCGCAGGCCTTGACCCAGACCAATCTGCGCTTTGCCCGCCGTTTTTTGCGCATGGAAGAGCTGGCGCGGCAACCAACAGAAGCAGCGTTACCTGGCAGCGGCCAAGCCTCCCCGCTCCCTCTCCAAAGACTCACCCTCGCGGAGTTAGAGGCCCTCTGGCAACAGGCAAAGCAGGAGCACCCCTAATCTCTTTTCTGAACCATTTATCTAAACTGGGAAACCAGCCCGCGGGATCCCTCAGCGATTGTTGGGCAAATTCTGGATGGGAACAACCAGCTCTTGCACAGGCAGAGCCACGGGTTGGGAGGTGTCGCCGCTTAAGGAGCCGGATAGCCCAGAGGGAGGAGAGGCTGGAACCTCGCCGACGGGGCGCAGTTGCCAGCGGATGATCTGCTCGCCGCGGTAAAAGGTCACCAACAACTGATCCCCCTGCGATTGAATTTGCCAGGTGCCGTCGCCGCTGGTAACCGAAATCTGCCCGCCGGAAAAGGGCGCGTCCAACGCCGGCCCCGACTGCGTCCAAATGCGTCCGCCACCGGTTTCCAGAACCAGTTGCACCGTCGCCCCCTGCCCCTGACCGCTCAAGATCTGGCCGGTGCCACTCCAAACTCGGGTCTCTGTCTGAGCCACAGCGGGCTGCCCAAGCTGCAGAGCCATGAGCAACAGCCCTGCCCAGCCCCACTGACCTCGTAGCGCCCCCCTCCAACCGGGAGAGAAGAAAGAATAGCGAGAGAAAAAGGCCATTGCACCCACGTTAGTACCACACGCTGCAATAGGACTGAAACACACCAGAGAAGAAGAGAGAGAGCTTGAGGGAGTAATTCTTTACACAGTCCCTCTCACAGTCTATCGAAACTGTCGGGATCCCTCTGCGTTCTCTTGGGCTTGGGTTGAGCTGGCTGCCGAGATCCTCAGTTGTCTTGATCCCAATCTAGGTAATCCCCGCCCCCCCAGACAGGCTGCAACCTGAGCCTCTGGCTGCGGGGATCCCTAGCAACCGCTTCGCCAATGCGCAGAGCCAAGTCTGAAACCCAACTAAAATGGCAATCGTTGCTATTTCTTCGATTTAGCTTAATCGGCGGGAAGCCCTGCACTGTATGAGTGAATTGTGTTGACTCAGGAGCCAATCAGTGTCGGGATGAAAGCCGTTCGTGCTGCAATTGAGGAGCACAAGTTAAATCTCTGAAGAGTTTCCCGCCGTGGGTGGCACGGTGGCAGCACGCTGAGACCTCTGTACCAACAAGTCTGGGAAGCGTGAAGCCCGTACGCTATCGGTTCACGCAGCGTGGCGTAAGCCATGTTGTGTTTGCTCAACGAAGAGGAGTGGCGGGAGTCGTTCACACTGAGGCACTGCACCCGCCCCGTTACCTCTTTTTAGTTGTTTTTTTAGTTGTTCATCTCCCGTTCCAGCTTGGCCATCGCGATCTGGCTTTCCAAGCGGGAAATGCCCTCGCGGATAGCTGTCGCCTGGGCCTCAACCTCGTCCAGGGAGCGACGAACCGCCTCTGCGGCACTCATGTGTTGGTTCTGCTGCACCAAAGCCTGGCGCGCCAGTTCGTCCTGGTCATGTTGGCTGGCCTTCTCGGCTCTGACAAACCAATCCTCAGCCTTTTGCAGCAGTTGATCGTACTGCCGTTCCAGTTGTTTGCAGCTGGCCAGCGTTGTGGCCAGGCTGCGCCGCAGTTGTTTCAGATCCCGCTCCATCTGGCGGATGCTCGCGTTTTTCTGGCGAGGCTTTTTCCACAACACTTTGCTCAGGCCCACCATCACCACTGCTGTGGCAATGCCCACGCCCGCTGCCGCTGCCGGGTTTTCCCGCAGGAAGGAGCCGTCCAAAACGTTGGATCCCGCAAAGGCCGAGGTTTGCGCGGCTGTCTCCCGAAACTCCCAGGGCATCACCGGATTGCGTTGCTGCCAAAAACCTCGGCGCGCCGCCTGGGCCAATTCTTGAGCTTCCAGGTAGCGCTCCCGGTTGGCCCCGTACAAAAAGCGCTCGTAAACCGCCGCCTGCCCCTGGCGCAACATCTCCAAATTCACCAAGCCCTCAGAGTTGTACACCTGGGCAATGTGCAGCCCTTCCGGCGTGACGTAGAGGGTATCCACCTGCACCAGGGATTCCGGCGGCAGCAGGCTTTGCAAAGCCTCTTGTGAGAGCCGCCCCCAGCGTCCCTGCGTCAGCTCCGGCGCATCCACATAGGCAAGGCGAAAACGGGTGGGTCTGCCGTTCAAGTCTGCCCAAAAGGTGTCCCCATCCACCACCGACCGTACTCGCGCTGTCGCGGAAGATTGGGCCGCTGCAGGGAGGACAAACCAAGTGCCCGAAAGGACAGCCGCCGTCATCAGGAGAGAAGTTCTTGAGGCCATGGGGATCACTCCTAATTGTGCAGAACAACAAAAGTTAAGAAATAATAAGAAATGGGGAGGCTGCGGGAACCCGCCAAAAGCCTGAGGCGTCTTCGCAGACTGGCAGAAGCAAATGGGCTGCTGCTTCCTCGGAAAGAGGCGCCAGAGCCAATAACTCACCCGCGTCAGAGAAAGCAACTTCTCCGACGCGGAGCTTGCCCTTCTGCAAAAGTCGGCTCCCAGGATGAGAATTTGGGTTAGAGTCTAGCTCACCTCTTGGGGCAACGTCACAACCCTAGATGGCAATCTTTGTGCAGTTAGCTTAAAGAGTTTCCCTGACTGGTTCCTGCCGCGGGTGGCACGGTGGCAGCACGCTGAGACCTCTGTACCAACAAGTCTGGGAAGCGTGAAGCCCGTACGCTATCGGTTCGCGCAGCGTGCTGTAAGCCATGTTGTGTTGACTCAACGAAGATGAGGGTCGGGAGTGCGTCACTGGATTGGAATCACAGGCGCAAGCGGTAGGGCTCTTCCTCAAGTCCACTGGGCAGAGGCGGCGGGAGAATCTCGATCTCGCCCGTGGGCAACGTGCGCAGCACCGTCCCCAATTGGGTCAGTTGTTCCAGAACAAACTGGCGGGTATCCCGGTCGCTGGTGGCGTTAAACACGCTTAGCCAGACATCGAAGCGGGAGCGGCGGCTGAGGGGGCTGCGGGCGATGTTGTCCCCCAGTTGGCGAAAATCGTCACCAGGCAAGCCCACCTGTTCCCGCCAGGCGGCGGCTTGGTAGTAGTCGCGGCGGCCCGCTTCCGCATCCCCCAAAAACATGAAGTTGATCAGGGCGCGATCCACGTAGAGCCGCCAGGCATCGGGGTTGTTTTGGGGGTTAAACTGCTGCAGGCCGCGATCCAAAATCTCGACGGCTTTTTCCGGCTGGCCAGCCCGATAGGCCAACACCAAGCTGGAGAGGCGGTAGCCTAAGAAGAAATTGGGATCCAGCCGCAGCATGTGGTCGAAGTACTCGTAGGCAAGGCCGTAGCCGGTTTGGGCGCGAGCAGGGGCGTCGCCGTAGTACTGGATCAGCTCCAGCCACAGCCAGGAGGCGCCCAGGTTGCGGTAGCCCAGCCAGCCCAGGGTGGTGGCCAGGGCAATGTTGCGGTTTTTGCGGGCCTCGGCATTTTCCAGGGCCTCTAGATTGATCCGCTCCAGCATCGGCACCTGCAGCCGTACCACCAGGATCCCGCACAGCAGCGCCCCGCCCACGGCGGCCAGGGTGCCTGTCAGGGAGAAACGGGAGCGGCGACGGGGCAAAGCAGCAGCAGTCATGGCCAGTTCTCAGCAGATCTCTATTGCTCGGCAGCGCCGCCGCGACCAGCGGCTAGACTCAATCATAGCGATGGCCTTGCTTCTCTCGATCTCCCTTGCACTTTTCCCCTGCCGATGACCAGATCTGCTCTCTCGGCTGCAGACCGGGCCCTCAGCCTCTACGAGGCCCTGCCCTACCCCAATGTGCCCCTCTCCCAGTCGGCCCGCAATGTCTTGGGGGAGATGTTCAAGATGAGCTATACCACCGCCCAGTACCTGCGCACCCACATGCTCGTCCCGTCAGAGGGCAAGGTGATGCTTAACGCCGGCTGTGGCTCCGGCTGGGAGACGCTGATGATGGCGGAGGCCAATCCGGGCGCCCAGATCGTGGCTTGTGATCTGTCGCCGGCTTCCGTCAAGCTCACCGAGGAACGCCTGCGCCGCCACGGCTTCACCGATGTCCAGTGCTACGTCCTCAACGTGCTGGAGCTGGATCGCCTGGGGATCCAGTTCGATTTCATCAGCCTGAACGACGTTCTGTATTTGTTGGCAGATCCCACTGAGGGCTTGCAGGCGATGAAAAAGGTTCTCAAGCCCGAGGGCATTATTCGCGCCAATCTCCACAGCCGCCGCCAACGCCAGGTGTTTCTCCGCCTGCAGGAAGCTTTGCAAAAGGTGGGGCAATTCGACGTCCCGCCAGCAGTAGGCGCCAAGAACGTGCGGGAATTCATGGGATCCCTGCAGGAAGAGGTGGCCAAGGCAGTGCTGTGGAACCCGGCCAACTATACCGAAGACGCCGCCATCCTGAACAACTATCTGCTTGCCAACGACAAGGGATTTACGATCCCCGAGGTGTTTGGCATGTTGCAGCAGGCAGGGTTGGGCTTTTTAAGCCTGGTGGATATGCCCGACTGGTCGGTGGAGTCTCTCTTTAAGCAAGTGCCGGAGTTTGTGCGGCAACGGCTGGAAACCCTCAGCGTTATGGAGCGGCTGCACCTCTACGAGCTGATCCGGCCTGCCCATCGCCTCATCGACTTTTGGGCCGAGCACGCCGGCTCTTCCCTGGTGCTGCCTTGGACGGATGCGGATTGGCTGACGGGATCCGTGCAGTTTAACCCCCTGCTGATGGACAATACCCGCTTCCACCAGGAGTACAACAAGGCCCTGCAAGAGAACCGCCCCTACGAAATGCAGTGGACAGGGGCCACCCACGGGCGGATCAGCATCCCTGCCGAGAAGGTGAGATGGCTGGCTCCGCTGCTGCAGGGGCCGACTCCGGTGGCAGAGCTGATTCAACGGGTCGTCGAGCTGGGATCCCTGACGAAAGAACAGGCAACCGACGAGGTGTTGACCTTCCTGACGGCGTTGGAAGACTTTCTCTTTGTCATGCTGCAGTAGAGCCGTTTTCCCATTCCCGCTCCAGCCCAGCTCCCCTCTCCCTCTGGGAGAGGGGCTGGGGGTGAGGGCAGTCTCCCTCTGGGAGAGGGGCTGGGGGTGAGGGCAGTCTCCCTCTGGGAGAGGGGGCGGGGGTGAGGGCAGTGGCCCCAAGCGCCTGAAAGGTGCCTTAATCTGGTTTGAGATGTCGAGAACTGTACGACCCGGATGCCTGCCTGGCCGGCACGTCGTTTCTATGCAGCTCTGCAGCGAGGGCTGACCCAGCCCTTGGATCGCTGGGTAGCCGGGATCACCCTCTGCAACTTGGCGATTGGGGTGATCTTATTTTTGCTGGGCAACCATACGGCCCCCTATGTGCGGGATTTCAACTGGCAACAGCAGCGGGTGGGATCCCAGGAACTGCAGATGGTGCTGACCTTCAACCGCCCTATGGATGCGGACAGCGTTGCGGCCAACTTGGAGATCCAGCCGCCTCTGCCGGGCCGGATGCACAAGCTGGGCCGCCGCTTTTTTTGGACCCTGACAGAGCCGGCCCCCTACGGCCAGACCTACCGGCTGCGCCTAAAGGCCGCCGTGGATGAGCGGGGCCAGCCCATGGTGCGACCTTTTGAGGGAGAGTTTCGCACGCCGGATCGGCAGTTGTTGGGGATCGGCACGGAAGCAGACCAACGGGGGCGGCTGTTCCTCTTTAACCTGGAGACGGGATCCACCACGTTGCTGACGCCAGCCGGGCTGAAGGTCACTCAAATGCAGCCCAGCGCCGATGGCCGCTTTGTCTACTACTTTGCCACCACCACCAGCCTACAACACCAGGATCTGTACCGCCTGGATCTGGAGGATCAGTCTTCCCAGTTGCTGCTGGATCACCAGGGCTACCAAAACCTGCGCTTCCAGGTCTCGCCGACGGGGGAGCTGGTGGTAGCGGAGCGGATCCCCCTGCAACGGGATCCCCTCGCCCCTGTCCAGACGGAGCTGTGGGTCCAGAAAAGGAGACAGGATCCCTTTGAGCGTCTGGAGCTGGACACGGCTTTGGGGGGAGACTTTTTCATCAGCCCTGATGAGAGCAGCTTGCTCATCTCCCAGGGGCAAGGGGTGGGGATTGTGCCCCTGCACCCGCGGGCGGCAGCGGAGAGCTTTTTGGCCCAGTTCGGCCAAACCTTGGCCATCCGTCCCGACGGGGCTTTCGGGGCTTTGCTGCGCTTCAATCCCGACTACACCCGCAGCCTCTTTATCGTCAGCAATACCGGCACCAGCGAGGAGATTTGGGTAACCGAGGGATCCGTTGCCAAAGGAGCTTTCTCGCCGAGGGCGCCTGTCTTTTACAGCTTGGTGAGCGAGGTTGAGGTTACCGGCAATCAGGGCGAGTTGGCGTTGCCGGGCTACAGCGAATCATCCCGCCTGCTGGCAATCGTGTTCAGCAGCGGTGGCGCTGCCCAAGCTGGCAAGATCGCGGAGATGGCTCGGGCCGACTACCCCTTTGAGCTGGACTTCAGCCTTTCTCCGGACGGCCGCCTGTTGGCCTACACGCTTTTGCAGCCCTTGCAAGAGGAGATTCCGGATCCCTGGGCTCCCCTCAGCCGCAGTGGGCAAGCCATCCGGAGCGCGCAAGTGTGGCTGCTGGACTTGCAAGATGGACTGCCGCTCCCCAACAGCCGTCGTCGCCTGCCGCTGAGCAGCAGCGCCTTGGCCTGGATCCCTTAGAGAAACGGGGGAGAGCGAGGGGGCGGTAATCCCCCTCGATTCATCGGGGGATCCACGGCCCCCCTGTTCGGTCGTTCCAGCTGGGGTGTCACGGAGTCCACGAACTGAAGCTCGGCGGTAGCTCCTTGCGCGTCTCTTGAAGGGGACGCAGAGGTTGCGCAACTCTTCCCTCCCCCTAGCAAGCCGA
>NZ_JANSJA010000161.1:0-8557 GCF_047462335.1 Synechococcus sp. H60.1 | reverse complement strand
GCTTGTTTTCTGGAAGCGGGCGGACGGAATCGAACCGACAACAGCAGTTTGGAAGCCAGCAGTTTTAAGTCGGCAAACGCTTGCTGCGTAAGGGTTTGCAGCATTCGTCTAGTCTTGCGGGCAAGTTGCGGACAGCAAGTCCTAAAGATTGGTTCTGGAAGACGAAGCAAACTGCCCAGAAGCGGTAGTAGGCTTCAGAAGCCAAGCGTTGTTGCTGGAGAGGAATCGAACAAATAGCTGGCCGCCTCCTTCGTCGTGACATACCTAGCCATACTGAACCTTGGCTACCCTAATCTTTCTTTCAGCGCAGCTCGACCTATTGCTGGCTAGGTCAACAAAACGCGCGGAATTCCCCACTGTATAGACGGTGGGAATGGACAGCGCCCCTAGATTGACTTTGGGTGTACCGGAGCACCGCCGCACGAAACAATACACCTAGAGTCAAGCTGTACTGCTATCATGCCTGTGTCTGCTTATGGTTTTGCGATAGAGAGGGACAGGAGGTCGGTGAGGGTTATGTTCGATGTTGCTACCAACCAGGGCTGGGAACCCGCCTCGTGAGTCTTGGATGCTTCAGCTCTACTATGGCTAGCGCCACGCTTTGCGAACGCAGACTCGGTACACAGGATGGACGCCGTCCCGCTGCCGCGAACGATGAAACAACTGGGGCAGGGGAAGAGACAAAAGCCTTGTCGTCAGGTAGGCGGGGGAACCCCACCCATGCACTGGGGTAGCTCATAACAGACACAGGCAGCAGCCTTCCCGCTAACGGTGCAGAGCCCCTACACTAGAGCTTGCGTGGAAGTGTTGTAATCAGTAGGGAAGATATTGCAGGAGAAAATTCCATGCTTCAAGAGAACGTTGAAATGAGCCCAATTCCGCCTAACTTACTGGACTATCAGAGAAGAGCTCTGGCCATGCGGGAGAGTTCATGCATTGACTTTCCAGCCCACGTCCATCTGGAAACGATGGCGCGCTGTAACGCTGCCTGCAACTTTTGTCCCTATTCTTCGCTAGAAAGAAAAGGGACAAAGATGGATGATGCTCTCATAGAGAAAATCGTCAACGACCTTAAAGACATTCCACGTCTTCATCGCTTTCAATTAAGTCCCTTTAAGGTCAACGAGCCATTTTTGGATGCGCGGATTTTTGATTTGCTTACGTACCTCCAGTCTGAGTTACCAAATGCCACCATTACCTTGACTACCAATGCTTCGCTCATCAACGAGCGGATTTTGGAACGATTGACCCAGTTCCCCAATCTTGGCTACTTGTGGGTTAGTTTTAACGATCATCGCCCGAACGAATATGAGGCAACAATGAGGTTGCCCTATAGACGAACCCGCGAAAGCCTGGACATGCTGCACAAAGCAAAAGCTGAAGGACGTTTGCCAATGCGCATTGTGCTGTCGCGTGTCGGTGACGGCACGGCAGTTGATAAAGATTTTGCTGTCTGGGTAAAGACAACTTATCCCTTGTTTGAAGTGAGCATTTTTCCACGCACGAACTGGCTTGGCCAGGTTGACATGCCCACTTCCGCGGTGCCGCCTGTAGCCTGCACCCGCTGGTTTGACGTATCGATCACAGCAACGGGTGTAGTAGCCCATTGTTGCGCCGATGGCCAGGCACGCTACCCCATAGGCAATGTTCGGGAGCAGCATGTCCTCGACATCTACAACAGCCCAAGCTATCGCCGACTGCGCACAACAGTGGACAACCGTCTGCTTGTCGAGCCCTGCCGCCGCTGCAATTTTCTCTGAGGGAGATTTATGGCTATCACCGCCATCGAATACATCCTATTTCGCCAAATGCGGGAGCAAAACGCCATTCCACTTGGAGGAGACTGTTTGGAACTTGGCGAAGCCAACTGGTATGGCGACGTGGCTGTCGAGCAGCTTGGCCAAGACATTTATCGCTTTGCCAAAGAGGAAGAACGTACTGCCCTCTTCCGTCAGCTCGATGAAATAACTCAAGCCAAGCGCCCCGGAATGCTGTTCGAGATTGCCAAGATCTTTTGGCGCACCTTCTGGCAGCCGCGCTCCATGACGGCGGTGGATCTTCATGGCACCGAGACAGCTCTCAAGCTAGACCTCAATTTCCCTATTGAGTTGCCCCAGCGTTATGATGCTGTTTTTAACCTTGGCACAGTCAAGCACATCTTCAACATTGCTCAGGTAATGAAAACCATACACGACTACACACTGCCTGGCGGCTTGATGATCCATGGCCTGCCCTTTACTGGCTGGTTCGACCATGGTTTTTACAACGTGCAACCGACTTTTTTCTGGGATCTAGCTCAGGCAAATGGTTATACGATAATGGCTTATCTCTACGTCGAATACAACCCACTGAAGTTTGTGCAGCTATGGAAACGCGAGGATATTCTCGAACTAGCCACCAAAAATCAGATTGGCCACAATGCCCTGCTTTACTGCGTGCTGCGCAAGTCCGCTGAAGATCAACCGTTTTACTTTCCAATTCAGGGCTACTATGCTGGCACTATCTCCCAAGAGGCAGCACAGGCTTGGAAAGCTCTACGATAAAAGGAGAGTGAACATGAAACAGCTCAGGGAGCAATTTGCAGAACTCGGCTACTGCCATATCCCCCAGTTTATTTCGCCCGCTTTGTTAAATGAATGGGCAGATGACCTGCACTGGCTGGTCGCCACCCAGCTTGAGCGGTTTGGCCTTTCAGCCAGTGAAGAAAGTGACCCTGTGCGTCGTTTGTCGCGCTCGCTCATAACTCTGTGGCGGGCCAAGCCGGAGGCACAGTCTTGGATTTATGAGGAGGTCAATCGTCGGCCTTGGATGTTTGAACTGGCAAGCAGCCGCTTGCTCACGAGTTGGGTTAGAGAGATACTGGGCAGCGAGCGCATCGCCATCCATCCACGCCTGAACATGATCATGAACATGCCCGGCCACGAATGGCATGTTGCCTACTGGCATCAGGATCGTTTCTACGGCCCACAGAATCACGTAGTGGCCTACATTCCGTTACAGAATACCGGCGCCTTTAATGGCGGGTTGGTGGTTGCACCTGGCGAGCACAAGCGGGGTCTGCTGCCCCACGCCTACGACGAGGCGCTGCGTGGAAAAAACAAGTGGATTACGCTTTTGCCAGAAGTCACCGCTTCCTTCAAGGAGCAGCGTCAGCTCGAACTAATGGCAGGTGACCTGATCCTCTTTGACGGGCTATTGCCGCATTCGGCCAACCTGAACCGCAGTGAAGACGTAAGGTTTGCGGTTACGCTGCGCTATACCGATTTGACCGATCCTTTCTTCATTGAACGAGGCTGGCGCTGGCAAGATTTGGCAGAAGAAGGACTGAAAGCACTTGCAACCAAGGAGAATGCCCCATGAGCAGCACTAACCATCCCTTGAGCGGCATGATCCGCGAGTCATCCCGTCAAAGCGAAGCCAATATCAGGTGTCTGGCAGAATTGGAGCGCTACTGGGCCGAGAGCCCCGGCAGCGCCAATATCAAACTGGAAAATTTTACCAAATACGTTACGCGGGAAAGCTTAACGAAATTCTTGGCACGCGCTGAGGTGTTCCAGAAGCAACTGCACGTTCACGGTTCAGTTGTGGAGATGGGGGTTGCCCGTGGCGCAAGCCTCATGACCTGGTATCACCTGAGCTCGATTTTCGAGCCAACCAATTATCTGCGTGAGATCATCGGCTTCGATACTTTCACGGGTTTTCCAGAATTGTCTGCAGCCGATCTGGCAGGTCATCAGGTTTCCGAACATACCCGTCCCGGTGGTTTTGCCGTCGAAAGCGGCATGGCCAACGATATTCTGCGTGCCGCGTCCATCCATGATTTGACCCGCTTTCTCGGACACCTACCAAAACTGAAGCTAGTCGAGGGCGATCTGCGTGTTACACTGCCTAAGTATCTTGAAGACAACCCCCATTTGGTTGTCTCTTTGCTGCATCTTGATGTCGACCTCTACGAGCCGACAAAACTGGCCCTGGAATTGCTCGTGCCGCGCATGCCCAAGGGAGCAGTGATCTTGTTCGACGAGCTCAACATGCGTCAGTTTCCAGGTGAGACGCTGGCGACGTTGGAGACGCTGGGCATCCGCAATCTCCGTCTGATCCGCTTCCCCTACGCGACGTGCATGTCATACGCCGTGCTTGAGTAAACTCCTCCACGGCTATAGCTTGCTTCCTTGAAGCGGTAGCCCTGCAACGGGCCTCTGGGCTGGTTTACAGCAGCTCCAGAGGGGGCAATCAGGTTGGCGGCGTTGGACTCCCCATCCCCTTCCCAAGGCCTTTCTTGGCCGCCTGGACGGGGGTGGGGGCTAGCTGACAGACTAGGGTCAGGGTTTGTTGCAGGGTAATAGTACGATAGCCTCAGTGCCGCGTTTTTCTCATGACTCCCCTTTACTCCGACTCCTGCCCGGCATGTGGCGAAGTGGCGGCTCACCCCTTTTTTGACGGAGGGATGGCACCGCTTGCCACCTTGGGCTGGCCGCGCACTGAACATGAGGCGCGGGCAATGCCCCGTTATCGGCTTGACTTTGTGCAGTGCATTGCCTGTGGCCATGTCTGGAATCGCGCCTTCTGCTATGAGGATGTTCCCTACCCCAGCCAGCCCAACCTCATGTTCAACGCTGGGATCCTGTGGAACCGGCACCTGGCACAACTGGCGGATGAGGCGTTGACCTACCTGCCCCAGAAGCCAACAGTGGTTGAGATTGGGTGCGGCTGTGGTCACTTTCTGCGCGCGTTGGCTGCTCGTCGGCAAGGACACTACATCGGATTTGATCCCCACCAACCAGACGACTTCCCCCGCGACTTCCAGTTTGAGGCGCGGCTTTTTGAGCCGGTTGAGGATCTGCTGCGCCTTCAGCCAGATCTGGTGGTGATGCGCCACGTGCTGGAGCACTTTAGCCAACCAGCAGCTTTCCTGCAGCAGTTGGCGTGGGCTGCGAGTCAATGTGAGAAGACTGTCCGCTTGCTCGTTGAAGTACCTTGTATCGACCGGGTCTTCTCTACAGGCCGATTGGTTGATTTTTACTACGAACACCCCCAGCAGTTCAGTACCGAGTCACTGCGCACCCTGTTACAACGCGTGGGTGCCATTGTGAGTTTGTGGCATGCCTACGATGGGGAAGTGGTGCTGGCCATCGTGGAGCTCCGGCTACCCCCCGACTGGGGGCTACGAGCAGAAGCAGCAGCCCAATTCCTGCAGCGCAGCCAAGCGGCCCGGCGCAGGATTGCGGCCCAGCTTCAGGAGCTTGCCTGCAGTGGCCTGCGGGTTGCCATATGGGGAGGTACAGGGAAAGGGGCAGCCTTCATGCACCACTTTGGGGTTAGGGCCGAGCAGTTTCCCTTGGTCGTCGATTCGGATCCCAACAAGGTCGGCACTCATGTGCCCGGGGTGGGTCAGAGAATTGTGAGCCGAGAGGAACTGGTCAAGCAACCGCCAGACGTGGTCATCATTCCGACGCAATGGCGCGCTGCCGACATTGTGACAGAGATGGCCAGCCTTGGGATAGCGCCAAAGCAGGTTCTCATCGAGCACCAAGGGCAGTTGGTTGACTACTGGCACGCGACCCATCCCTATGCCCTGCCGGAAGGGAAAAAGAGCACTTGAGGAGTTTCCCTGCAATGTCAGAGTTGGACGACCTGCTGCAGCAAGCCCTCAACCATCACCAGCAGGGGCGCCTGGACGAGGCGGAGCGGCTCTATCGAGCTGTCCTGCGGTCTGTCCCCCGCCACCCAGAGGCGCACCACAAGCTGGGGCAGCTTACCCGCCAGCGGGGGCAGCCCCGGGCGGCCCTGCACCATTTGGTAACCGCCGTCAGCGCCAATCCAACGGTTGGTCAGTATTGGCTGTCCCTGGTTGAGGCGCTGATGGAGTGTGGCGAATATGCGGAGGCCGAGCGGGTACTTGCCGATGGGCACACCCTCGGACTCCTGGAAGAGGCGGTGGTTGTCGAGTGGAGCGCGCGGCTGGCCGCTGCCAAGCTGGCAGGAGAGGCCCCCTCCTCCAGCCCGGTGCCAGCGACTCGAACCCTTAGCGAGGAGGAGGTCAGCGAGCTGCAGGCAGCAAGTGACGCCTACAACTGTGGCAACCTGGCCCTTGCCTTGCAAAAAGCCCAGGGGCTGCTGGCCAGCAACCCCAGCTCTGCCCTGGCCTGGGCCCTTGTTGCCAATGTGCGCTGGAAGCAGGGGGAGTATGCTGCAGCAGAAGAGGCGGCTCGCCGCGCTCTGGACCTTGAGCCTGCAGAGCGCAACACCCTGCTTGCCCTAGCGCTATCTCTGCAAGGGCAAGGGCGCTACGTGGAAAGCGAGGCGACCTATCGCCAGGCGCTCCTAGCCTATCCAGAGGATGCTGAGATATACAGCAATTTTTCAGCTCTATTGCAGCAGATGGGCAAATGGTCGGAAGCGCAAGCGGCTGCCCTGCGGGCCATCGAGCTCCAGCCGACTTATGCTGACGCCTGGGTCAACTACGGGAGTGCGCTGCTGGGGGGCGGCGAAAGAACGCGGGCCAAGAACGCCTACCAAGCAGCGCTGCAGTTCAATCCCCAACGGGTGGAAGCGCTGCTCTCTCTTGGGAGAATGGAGGTAGGAGAGCGCAACTTTTCCCAGGCCCTGGATTACTACGACAAAGCCTTGGCGCTTCGCCCCGACTTCCCTGAGGGCTTGCTGGGCAAGGCAGAAGTCTACCTCAATTTAGAGCTCTTTCAGGAAGCAGAGAGCTTTGCCCGTCTTGCCCTTCAAAAAGATCCCCACCACTTTGCTGCCTATCTGGGTCTAGCGCTTGCCTTGGCAGCTCAAGAAAGAGATGCAGAAGCAGAGGAAGTGCTGCAGGCCGCGCGCCAATGCAGGCCGCAACCCCCTAATGCTGCCGAGCAGATCCTTGCGGCGCAGATTCAGGGCTGGCTTTGGCTACCCTCCATCCTAGAGTCACAGGCCGCTATCGCCCACTGGCGGGCACGCTATCAGGAGGGTCTGCGGAGTTTGCTGGCCTTGCCGGGAACCCTGACAGACCCGACCCAACTCTTCAGACACTCCCTTTCCTTCGAGCTTCCCTACCACAACGCCGACGACCGGCCGCTCATGGAGATGCTCTGCCAGCTCTTTCGAGCCAAGGCGCCGCAGCTCAATTTTGAAGCGCCGCAGGTTGCCCGTTGGCACTTCCCTGCTGGTCGGCGCATCCGCGTTGGCTTTTGCTCAGAGTTTCTTGTCGCCCACACCATCGGCAAGCTCTACCAGGGCCTTTTGCGTCAGCTTGACCGCTCGCGTTTTGAAGTTATCCTCATCTACCCGCCGCAAGCCAATCGCGACCCGATGCGGGCTATGTTAGAGGCTGCTTGCGACCGAGTGGTGGTTCTCAGCGGCCCACTGCCCCAGTGGCAGGCGCAGGTTGCAGCCCTTGAACTGGACGCCCTCTTCTATCCCGACATCGGCATGTCGATGACCACCTACTTCCTGGCCTATGCGCGGCTTGCGCCGGTGCAGATGGTTAGCTACGGCCACCCGGATACCACTGGCCTCGATACAATCGATTACTTCCTGGGGGCCGATGCGCCAATGGAGCCAGAAGGGGCGGAAGCGTACTACAGCGAGCGCTTGGTGCGCTTTGCCCGCCTGCCCTTCTGCTACCAACTTTTCAGCTTGCCACGGCAAATTCCCCCACGCGCAGAACTAGGCCTGCCTGAGCGCGGCAGGCTCTACGGCTGCCCGCAATCGCTTTTTAAGCTTCACCCGGACTTCGACGCGGTGCTGGCAGCCATTGCTGAGGGCGATCCCGAGGGCCACATTGTCCTCATCGACGGCCGCGTCAAGACTTGGAAGGACCAGCTTAGGGCCCGCTGGGCAAAGAGCGCCCCCATCCTCAACGAACGGGTCTGCTTCGTGCCGCGCCAGCCCCTTGCTCGCTTCATGGCGCTGGTGGCTCATTGTGACGTTCTGCTGGATCCTGTCCATTTCGGCTCAGGCAACACTCTCTACGAGGCCATGGCCTACGGCAAACCCATTGTCACCTGGCCTGGGCGCTTTGCCCGTGGGCGTTTTGTGGCGGCAACCTATGAGCAGATGGGGATTGCCGAGATAGCGCCCATTGCCCCATCCCTCGACACCTATGCGGCCACAGCCCTTGCTTTTGGCCGCGACAAGGAGCGCTGTCTGGCTTTTGCCACCAAAGCCGTAGAAGCAGCCGAAGCGCACCTGTACAACGACCTGCAGGCCGTGCGTCAGTTCGAGACCTTTCTCCTGGCGGCGCTGGAAGCGGCTGCCCGTGGAGAGAAGCTGCCCAGCGGTTTTCGGGTGCCACCCCCCGACCCTGGGAGCTGAGATCCTCAGGGGGTGCGGAGTTGCTGCCTCTGCTCGTGGGCAGAAAACAAGCTCCCCCGTATCCTTACCGAACCACCACCCGCTGCAGCGCCCGTCGCCCTGCTGCCATGTCCAGCACCCCATCGACGTGCGGTAGCGCCGGCCCTGCTACGTTCAAGTCAGACGCAGCCAACCCTTGTCTTGAGTCACGTAGACAACTTCCTTTGGCTCTCTCCTTGCGATCATTTTGCGATCACTCTACGCACCC
>NZ_JANSJA010000160.1:7064-8738 GCF_047462335.1 Synechococcus sp. H60.1 | reverse complement strand
GGGATCCCTGCTCCAGTTTTCCACCCCTGCTTCAGCAGCAGTCGCCAGCGCCTGCCGCAGCTAGGAGGGCCTAACCCAGAGGAGGGGAATCTGGGTTTTGAGCCTCGCTGGGAGGCTGAGTTTTGTCTGGGGATAGGCTTGCTTCCCAGTTTCGCAGTTGGCTCAGTTGGGAGCGCACTTGCAAGGCAATTTGCAAAGCAGCCTCCAAAAGCCGCGACTGTTCGCTGGCCTGTTCCCTTATCTGGAGCGCAGTTAGAGTCGTCAACTCGTCACCGAAGAACTCACTTTGCTGCTCAATAAAGTCTTTGTTCTGCCGCAAGATCCGTTCAGTTTTCAAGGCGCGGATTAGGTCGCTGCGAGCCAGCTTCAGAGCCTCGATAATCTGATCCCGCTGGGGCAGCTTGACCTCAGGGTTACCTGCCTCCACCAATTCGTCATTGATGTGAATAGCTTGAATAAGCTGATGGTAGCGATCTACTTCTTCCAGCAAGTTCAGCAAGAGCGGCAGGCGGCGGCTGCGGAAAATCCAATAGGCTTGGCCCAAAGCGGCAATGGCTGCCAGGATCCCCCATTCCACCAGCCAAGTGCCCCAACTGCTGTGCAGGCCAGGGATCCAGATCCGCCCCAGCAAGGTCAGCAGGGATCCCCCCGTCCAAAAGGTCAAGAAACGGCAGAAGAGATCTAGCACCAACAACAGGCGCAGCAGATCCCAGAAGGCGGAGAACTGGCGCAGCCAATCTTTCCAGCGACGGACAGGCCGAGGTCGGTACAGCCAATCTATAGGTACCCCGGAAAGGTTTTCCACCAGAGAAGGGGAAATGACCAGCTCCTGTAAATCCCGCCGCATCACCATTGCCGAGTGTTACAAATTTCTCCCATTTTACTGAGACTGTTCTGCGGAAGGAGACTGCCGGCAAATCTAGATAACTAGATAAAGATAAAATAAGAGCTGCTCTGCTATTTGGGTCTTCACGACCTTGTGCCGGCAGCAGGTGGGGATCGGCTTGCGGAGCAACAACGGGTACAGGTTTGGGAAAGAGGAGACAAGCAGGGTGAGCAGTCAACTGCGCCAACTGAAGGCCCATCTCGCTGAACCGGAAAACTTTGCCCTCTACGGGCAGGTGA
Organism: Synechococcus sp. H60.1; assembly: GCF_047462335.1. Classification (NCBI taxonomy): domain Bacteria; kingdom Bacillati; phylum Cyanobacteriota; class Cyanophyceae; order Synechococcales; family Synechococcaceae; genus Synechococcus; species Synechococcus sp. H60.1. The sequence continues at coordinate 7,613 of NZ_JANSJA010000160.1, read as the reverse complement.
TCTATCCTACTCCTGACGACAAACCCTTCGACGGCCAAGATGCCCAGTTGGTTTTGAATCAGGGGCAACCCCGCTTTTACCTCATGCGCTTGCCCCGCCGTGGCCTTCGGTTCACCCAAATAACTCACCACACCCGTTGCACCCAGTGTCTGGGATCCCTGCACGGCAAGGAGTGGTTTATCGCCGTCGCGCCGCCTGCCGACGAGCTGCAAGTGGATGAGATTCAAGCTTTTCGGGTGCCCGGCGACCGCTTTATCAAACTGGAAATGGGCACTTGGCATGCCGGCCCCTACTTCGATCACGAGGAGTTTATCGATTTCTACAACCTGGAGCTGGCCGACACCAACCTCACCGATCACGAGACAATCAACCTGCTTCAGACCTACAACCTGGAGTTTCAGATCATCCCTTGAGCAGCCGAATTCAGCAGCAAAAAAGCAGATTCATCTAAGGTGCATTAAGGTACGGGGATCCCTACCAGCACTAAGGGTGGAGAGAGAGGATCGCTTTGGGCTCTATCTCTAGTAGGCAAGGCCAAGGGGGAGAAAC
>NZ_JANSJA010000160.1:1159-6964 GCF_047462335.1 Synechococcus sp. H60.1 | reverse complement strand
CAGGTTCTGCTCTGGCACTTCCCCCCCTGCGTGATAAAACAGGGTCAAACCTGGCAGGGTTTTGGAGATCTGTTGCGATGGCTACACTTCAACCCACCCAAGTGACCTGCAAGCTCTTTGGGGCTCTGGCCCTGTTCCTCTGCCTGGGGCTGCTGTCTGCCTGTGACGAGGGTAGCAGCAGCACCGTCAGCCCCCCCAGCCTCCCTCCTACCCCTACTCCTGCTAGTCGATAAGCCTACAGGACTTACATGCCTTGGCAGCGGCTGCCCAGTTGGAAGCCAGTCTGGGCAGGGGGGGTTCTTAGTTTGCTCTGCCTACTATTTTTGGTGGCTGCCTGTGGTGGGAGGGGATCCCTCACAGCTCCAGAACCTCCGCGGGCAGGAGAGCTGCCGATTGCCAACTTCCTCTGCCAGTTGGATCGCCAGACCCGCACCTTTGCTGGCCCCATCTATGCCGAGCAGCCTCAGGCTGCCACCTGCAATCCCGGTCGCCTCACCCCGGCAGCAGCCCAGAAGATGATGGATCGGCTGAACTTTCTGCGGCTGTTGCACGAGTTGCCCCCGGTGGAGCTCAATCCCGAATTCTTGGCGGCCGCTCAGCAGGCGGCGCTACTGCAGGTGGCCAATGGCGCCCTCAGCCACGAGCCACCTCCCTCTTGGCGTTGCTTCACTGCTGCCGGGGCGGCGGGATCCCGCTTTAGCAACTTGGCGATTGGCCCGATTCTGGAGCTGAACGGCCCCGACCCAGGGCGGGTGCTGGCGCGCCAGGTGGATATTTATTTTGCCGAGCCGGGCCGGGAAAACTTCGTGGATGTGGGGCATCGCCGCTGGAACCTCTACCCCCAGTACGCCCAAGGAGCTTACGGCATTGTCTACGACCCGCGGGCCGGACGGGTGACCCAGGCCAATGCCAATTGGATCTTCGGTTTTGACGAGTCAGTGCCAGATCCAGAGTTCATTGCCTTCCCGGAGAGGGACGGCTACCTGTACCGCCTCGAGGGGTTTTCCGGCCAGCCTTTGTCTGCCTACCGCTGGTCTTTCTCGGTGCCCAGCCGCGGCGGCCTCTCTGATCTCAGCCAGGCCCAAGTTCGCATCACCGATGCCCTCACTGGCGAGGCAGTGCCGGTTTGGGATCTGCGGGTTGGGGATCCCGCCTTTGGCCTAGAGACTCTCACTTACTCGGTAGGATCCGTCCAGCCCAATCGCCCCTACCTCTTTGAGATTAGCGGCATCCGGCTCAAGGGCGGGCCGCCGCGCACCTATCGCTACACCACTACCCTCTACGACTGCGACCCTCAGGCGCCGCAAAGGTCTGCACCCGTAACCGCAGGACTGGGGATCCCACCCCGCTGGCTCTGGCAGAAGGAGCCCTTCAACCTCAGCTTAGAGTAGGACTTCGCACCCTGATGCTCAACTGCATGCATCCGGGATCGAGACATTAGTCCTCTTCTCCTCAGTTGGGAACAGCCGTGGCTGCCTCCCTTCTCCCTAGCCGCCAGAACTCCGGCCCGCTGACGCCAGAGGAATCCAAGCACCGAGCAGGTTAGTTGCAACTGGGAACAGCTCCACCGTTGAGAAAATCTAAGGAAAGTTGAGATTCTGATACCATCGTTGCCGTCTCTTTACTGGAGGAGTTAGGCTCTAATCATCAAAGCTTTTTTTAAAGCCGCTTTACCAGCCCCAGAGAAGCGACCTCTCTGGGGCTTTGAGATGCAGTCGAAAAAGAAGGGGACTAGGAGGCGGGCACTACACCTCGCCGGACGGCAGGCCCAAGGGCGCGGCTGCCAATGTCGGAGCGGTAATGGGCTTTGGGGAACTGGACTTGCTCCACTGCGGCATAGGCTTGGCGCAGCGCTTCCGCCAGCGTTGCCCCTTGGCCGGTAAGACAGAGGACGCGCCCGCCGTCGCTGAGGAGCTGCTTGCCCACCTGGCGGGTGCCGGCATGGAACACGAGGGCCCCGGTGGCGGCGGCGGCCTCCAGGCCGGCAATGGGGATCCCTCGCTCGTAGCTGTCAGGGTAGCCGGGGGCGGCCATGACCACGCAGGCGGCGTAGCCAGGTTTCCACTTCAGTTGAAGATCGGCCAGCCGTCCCTCGATGCAGGCCAGCAGCACCTCGTCCAGAGGGTTTTCCAACAGGGGCAGGATCACCTGGGCTTCGGGATCCCCGAAGCGGCAGTTGTACTCCAACACATAGGGATCCCCGTTGGGCGTGATCATCAGGCCGGCGTAGATCACCCCCTGGTAGCGGATGCCCCGCCGCTGCAGCGCCTGCAGGGTGGGATCCAGCACTTGGGCCTGGATGCGGGCCAAAAGCTGTGGCGTCACCAGGTGGTCTGCTGGGGCGTGGGCCCCCATGCCGCCGGTATTGGGGCCGGTATCGCCATCGCCAAGGCGCTTGTAGTCTTGGGCGGGCAGCAGCGGCAGGCAGATCTGGCCATCCGTCAGAGCCAGCACCGAGACCTCTTGGCCGGCAAGGAACTCCTCAATCAGCACCCGCTCGCCCGGCTTGGCCAGGGCTGCCTCCAGGGCCTGCACGGCTTCTTCCCGGCTGTGGGCAACGGTTACCCCCTTGCCGGCGGCCAGCCCATCTTTTTTAATCACCACCGGATAGCTGCCTTTGCCTGACGGAGTTCTTGAATCCAGGTAGGCCAGTGCCTCAGACAAGTCGGCAAAGCCAGCAGCCGGAGCCGTAGGGATCCCTGCTTCCTGCATCAGTTGCTTGGCCCAGAGCTTGCTTCCCTCCAGTTGGGCGGCGGCGCGACTGGGGCCGAAAATGGGGAGCCCCGCTGCCTGAAAGGCGTCCACAATTCCCGCGACCAAGGGCAGTTCCGGCCCCACCACCGTCAGGCGGATCCCTTGCACGGTAGCAAATCGCACCAGTCCCTCGATGTCGGTGGCCGCCAAAGCCACAGACTGACAGCGGGGCATCTGCTGCGTGCCGCCGTTGCCAGGTGCACAGTAGACCCGAGTAATCTGGGGAAACTGCAACAGCTTCCACGCCAGAGCGTGTTCCCTTCCCCCGGAGCCGATGACCAAAGCCTGCATTGCGCTATCCCACTGTTTGTAAACGCCGCTTGTTTATCTTGGGATCCTCTCCGAACATTCCCCATTAGACCATGTTCCCGCGGTGTTTCTGCTCGCGTCAGCGGGAGGGGCTTCTTGTATTCTGCTTAGCTTGCTGCCAGGGGACGGCCCCGCCAAGTCCAGTTGCGCCCACTGGTGGTGCGGATGGCAGAAGCCAAGATGATGGCCGCCGTCACCCAGCCTCCCACCGCCGTCAGCCACCAGTAACGCAGCGGCAGGTGGGCCCAACGCCATAGAAGCAGGCGGATGACCCCTTGGCCTAGGATCCCGGCCAGGCTGGCCGCCAAGACCTGCAGGGATCCCGTAGCTGCAGCCAGGATCAACCCCAGCCAGGGCAGGCTGCAGAGGCTTAAGACAGTGACCATCGCCAACACGGCGAGGGCCCAGTTGCGCTCCAGGCCCAGGAACCAGTTTTTCGTCCACCCTTCCCAGAGGGCGGCTCCATTGGCGTACATGCGGCATCGCACCCGCGACCCCCCTAGGCAAATCTGCAAGCCCAGGCCAGCCGCTTTGATGCGCTGGGCCAAGGCCACATCCTCGATAACCACATTGGCCACGCCGGCGTGTCCGCCCACTTGCTCGTAGGCGGAGCGGCGAAACAGCATGAACGGCCCGAAGGCAAAGGCCTTGGGACGCTTGGGATCGTTGACGGCGGCAAAGTCGTAGCCTGCCGCCAAGATGACCATCATGATGGGCTGCACCAGCCACTCGGCCAGACAGCCGCACACCAACTGAGGCCCTACGCTTACCAAGCCGCTGCCGCTTGCCAGCAACTGTCCTAGGGCTGCTTCGATGGCAGCGGATCCCAGCCGCACGTCGCAGTCGAGAAAGAGCAGGTAGTCGGGGGGATCAGGCTGGGCGGCCAGGGCGGCAACGGCCTGGGCACAGGCCCAGTTTTTGCCCACCCACGTTTGACCCTGGGGGCGGGGATCCCCTTGGAGCAGGTGCAGCCGCGGATCTTGCCGTTCGGCAGCCAGGGCCTGGGCCAGCTCCCAGGTGGCATCGGTGGAGCCGTCGTCCACCAGCCAGACCTGCAGCGGGGCGGCGGTGCTGTCCAGGATGCTGCTTAGGCAGCCCACCACGTTTTCCGCCTCGTTGTAGGCAGGCACGATCACCGCCAGCCGCTCCAGGGCCGCTGCGACCTCTGCCGCTTGCTCCGGCAAGGGATCCCGCAGCCAGGGGGAAGCCCACAGCGCCCGCCCCAGCCGCAGCGCCACCAAGGCAATCGCCAGGGCCGTTAGCGCCAACACCATCGCCAGGATCTCCGGGATTCCCACTCTTGCTTCCCTCTTTCAGATAAGGAACGGATTTTGCCCATGCCCTAGCCCTGGGATCTGCCAATCCTCTAGGCAGACAAAGCCCTCTCTACGATATCGCTGTAGGGGCGGGGGAAGATCAGCCAAACCTGGCTTTGCGTTTCCACCAGGGATCGCACCAGGGGCGAGAGCTGGGCAATTTCCACGTAGCCGTCCTCGGTTTTGAGTTGGATCCCTTGGTCGTAGAAGCTGTAGCCCTGGACGTGGGCCGAGCGAATTCCCAAGTAGCTTTCTGGATCCAAGCCATCTTGCTGCATCTTCTGGCTTAGAGTTGCCACCAGCTCTTGGCGTCGCTCTTCTGGCAGGCGGCTGAGGTTGCGGGCCTTGAACAGATCCCGATCCAAATAGCGCCGCGCCAAATCGGCCAAGATGGGATCCTTCCCCGCCATGGCCCAAAAGCGAAAAGGGTAGCTGAACATCACATCGTCAGCGGCCAAATAGAGGGGCAAAGGCAGCTCGAAGGGATCCCCCTTTTGCGCCGCCAGCGCCGCCCAACACCAGGCACTCAAGATGGGATCCAGCTCGATCTTTCCCTGGTGCAGGAGCACCTGGGCCCGCTTGAAGAGCCGCTCCAAAATAAAGCGGGCACACAGGCTCTTGGGGTGCTGGTACACCTGGGTGTACATGAAATAGCGCACCACCAGATAGTGCTCAATGGCTCCCAGGCCCTTGCGGGCGGGAATGGAGAGGGATCCCGTCTCCGGGTCGTAGTCCAACACCGTGAGGATGCGATCCAGATCCAGGTGGCCGTATTGGGCGCCGGTGAGCAGGCTGTCGCGCATCAGGTAGTCAAAGCGGTCGCAGTCCAGTTGGCTGGCAATCAGCTGCCCCACCAGCGGCAGGGGAAATTGTTTCTGCCACACCTGCTCCAGTTGGGCCGGCAGTTGCGGGTCAAACTCCGCCACCAGCGTGGCTATCTGGGGATCCTCCCGCGCGATGCGGGCCGTCCAGACCTCGTGTCGGCAGCCGAAGATCTCCTCGCCGGCATGGCTAAAGGGGGCATGGCCAATGTCGTGCAGCAGAGCGGCAACCAGCGTTACAGGGCGGTAGGGGCGCAGCTCCGGGTAGCGGCGGGCCAATTTGTCAAACAGGCGCCGCGTAACCTGCAGCACTCCCACCGAGTGGGTAAAGCGGGAGCCCTCAGCGCCATGGAAGGTAAAAAAAGCGGTGTCCAACTGGCGGATGCGGCGCAGGCGCTGGAAGGCCGACGTGTCGATGAGGCGAATCAGCAGCGCCTCGACCGGATCCCCGCCATCCAGGCTGATGGCACCGTGCAGGGGATCGTGGTAGGTGCGGGACTTGCAAAAACGCAGCGCCATACTCCCACCATACTCGCCAATTGGCCAATCTTCGGCTAGCTTGGCTGGGGGCTTCCCCCACCTCTGCAGCAAAGCTACCCCATGGG
>NZ_JANSJA010000160.1:0-1059 GCF_047462335.1 Synechococcus sp. H60.1 | reverse complement strand
TGCTGCTGCTCTCAGTGGCAATCGGGATGCTGGGGTGGGGGCTAACTGCTTGTTCCGAAGCCTCTGGATCTCCCCCCGCTGTTCTCATACCCAGCCCGCCCGCCCTCACCCGCTACGTGGCTCTGGGAGCCAGTGATGCCGTTGGCTTCAACGCCTCCATCTCCTGCGATGGTCCAGCCAACGCTGCCGGCACCCGCCCGCAGCGCTCAGAGCCGCTGGACTGCCCCAACGGGACGGGGTATGTCCCCCGCCTGGCCCGCCTGCTGCCCGGCCCGGTGGAGCTAATTAACTTGGGCCGCTCAGGAGCGGTACTCAGCCCAGCCATGCAAGCCCTGCGGGAAGGGATCCCGGCCAACCTGCTCCAGGATCAAGTGCCGCGCATCCCTCCCAACGCCACCCTGATTACCCTCTGGGTGGGCGGCAACGACACCAACGCCATTGTCTTCGCGGCAGCCCAACGGGCCCTGCAGGGGGGGGATCCCTTGCCCTTTGTTGAGCGCCAGATCCAACAATTTGCCGCCGACTACCAAACCCTGCTGCAGGCGGTGCGGGCCCGTGCTCCCCAAGCTCGCCTGGCGGTGGCCAACCTGCCCAACTTTGCCCTGATCCCCCTGGGGCAGCAGCAGCCCAGGGGCCTGCGGCAACTGCTGGCTTGGGTCTCCGTCGGCCTCAGCCAACGGGCCATCAACCCCCTGAGCCAAGAGGGGATCCCCGTGGTGGACCTCCTCTGCGATCCCCGCTCCTACCGCCGCGAGTCTTTCTTCCCCGGCCCGCTGGCCGATGGCTTTCATCCCAACGACCGGGGATATGCCGACCTGGCGGAGGCTTTCCTGAGGATCCTGCAGCAGCCGGTCCCACCCCAGCGCCGCTGCCCACCCTTTAGCGAGGTGGGATCCCTTTCTCCCGAGGCATTGGCAGAGCTCTCGTCTAGCAGCTTCCCAAAAGCAGAACTCCCCTTCTCCAGCCCAGGGAAGCCGTGAGAGCCAGCCACCCCCTCTTACGAAGCCGCCACCGCCGCCGAGGAGCGCCGCCGCCGCCCCAAGGTTACCTGCTCCTGCC
>NZ_JANSJA010000159.1:0-8739 GCF_047462335.1 Synechococcus sp. H60.1 | reverse complement strand
GGGGGGCAAGAGGCCTGAAAGCCTTGTGGCGCAAGGCATCGAGCGGGTCAACGAAAGAATCGGCCTTTGCGGGATTTGGCGAGGCGCTCGCAGAGCCGCTGATACCGTTTTTGTGTGCTTTTGACAACATGAGCCTCAGGGGGCTGGAGCGCCTATAGTGGGGGAAGATCTCCAGCTTCCCTCGTTGTCGATGTCGGATCTCACCCCCACGGGTAAGCTTCTGGCCGGGATCCAGGCCCAGCAGGCTGGCGACTTGCGAACAGCGGAAGCCATTTACTCGGAAATTCTGGCGGAGTTTCCGGATCAAGCTGATGCCCTGCACCTGCTGGGGACGGTGGCCCAGGCCAAGGGAGAGGGGGAATGGGCGGCTGCTTTGATTGCCGAGGCCATTGCGCTCGATCCCCGCGTAGCCCTCTATCATCACAACCTGGGCGTTGTCTATGAATCTTTGGGGCAACTGGAAAAGGCGCTATCTTGCTATTGGCAGAGCCTGAGCCTCAATCCCAAGGCTTACCTTTCTGCTTTGCAAGCCGGCAAGATTCTTGTTAACCTACGCCGCCATCAAGAAGCGATCCCTTTGCTTAGCTCCTTGTTAGAAAATCCAGATCCGGCAGCAGGGATCCCTTGGGCTGAGGTGCATTTTTATCTGGGAATAGCCCATCGCGAGCAAGGGGAACACAGCGCGGCTCTGGCTCACCTGGAAAAGGCGTGGACTTTGGATCCCAATTTGGTGGTAGCTCGCTGGCTTTACCATCTCTATTTGCCCGCCCTCTATCAGGATGAGGAAGAGCTGCATAGATTTCGCTCTCGCTTTGTAGAACACCTGGATCGCCTCATTGAGGAGACGCCCTTGGACACCCAAGAGCAGCGGCGGCTTGCCTTTTTAGGGTCAAGCTGGGGAACACCCCACCATCTGCAGTACCAGGGCTGCGACGACCTGGAGCTGCAGAAAAAATACGCTCAGTTTGTGCAGCGCATCGTGAAATCTTGCTACCCCAATTGGCACTCTCTTCCCCGGCAACCAGGGGATCCCATTCGCGTTGGCTTTGTCTCGGCCTCGATGCGCGCCTGCTCCTACAGCCGTCTTTCTTTAGGGTGGGTGAAGTACTTAAAGGCGAGCTCCCAGTGGCCTTTTCTGGTGTTTGCCTACCATTTGGATCCTAGAACCGACTTCATGACAGAGCAATATCGCCAGTATGCCGATGTATTTCGCCACATTCCCACTGGCTTTGAAGACGCCGCCCGTCAAATTCTGCAGGATCAGCTCGATGTTTTGGTGTATCTGGAAATTGGCCTTTCTCCCCTGATTTTGCAACTGGCATCTCTGCGGCTAGCCCCAGTGCAATGCTCCACCTGGGCCCATCCTGTAACTTCTGGACTTTCAACCATTGACTACTTTCTCTCCAGCGACCTGATGGAGCCCGAAGATGGGCAGGCTCACTACAGCGAAACCCTAGTTCGGCTGCCCCGCCTGGGTACTTGTTTTGAAAAGCCGATTTTGCCTCGCCAGAGGCGTTACCGCCAGGACTTTGGCCTGCGCCAAGATGCCGTTGTTTATCTCACCTGTCAGTATCTGGGCAAGTACCTGCCGCAATACGACTACCTTTTTCCAGCTATTGCTCAGCAGGTGCCTAGTGCCCAATTTGTCTTCTTGGCCTTGCCCAATGCTGCCATTGCCCAACACTTTTGGCAGCGTCTTTCCCGAACTTTCTCCGCCTATGGCCTTTCTGCAGAAGACCACTGCTTGATCTTGCCCCAACTGGATCATCAAGACTACTTGGATCTCAACCGCTGCGCCGACATTATGCTGGATTCCTACGGCTGGTCGGGCGGGATCACCACCCTGGAAGCTGTTGCTGCCGGCTTGCCTGTAGTGACCTGCCCTGGCCGGTTCCTGCGGGGCCGCCACACCTATGCCATCCTCAAAAGGATGGGCCTTGATCTCTTAATTGCCCAAGACCTTCAGCGCTACGAAGAGTTGGCTGTCCAACTGGGAACGGATCCCCAATTTCGGCAGCAAATCTCCCAGCAGATCCAACAGCGGCGCGACCTGCTCTTTGAGGATCGAGACTGCGTGGCAGCCCTGGCCCATTTCTTGCACCAGGCTGTCTCCCAGAAGCTGGCATGTCATACTCTCCCTATAGAAGCCTCCTAGCTCCCCACAGCAAGCAGTTTGGTAGAGTGGTACAGCTCCTCCAGGGATCGTGGCGGAATGGTAGACGCTACGGACTTAAAATCCGTTGTTCTTCAAGAACGTGAGGGTTCGAGTCCCTCCGATCCCATCCCCCCCTAGATTCACCGCAGCCCTGTCTGCTCGAGCAGGTTCAGCAAGTCCGGGATCGGCACCCAGGCATCCTCCCGATCCAACTCTGGGCTAGCCAGTAGAGCCACCAGGGCTGGGTCGCAGGTTGGAGCCAGCAGGGGGAAGTAGTCTAGTCCCACCACCTGGGCAAGGCTCCAGAAGTAGGGAAGCACGGCATTGCTGGGGAAGATCTCAACTACAAGAGTCCCAGGTTGACAAAAGGCAAGGTTGGTCAGGCCCGCTCCGTGGATGCCAATGACTGCTTCTGCTGTTTGCATCAAGGCTATTTGCTCGGCTAGAGAAAGGGCTTCCAGTTGCACGGGCACAAATCCCCAGGGGCGCAAAGCCTCGAGAACCTCTGCCTCGTTGATGACCCGCCGCCAGCGAGCAGCTCGACGGCTGATGTAGATCCGCCGCGGCAGCCCCGCCGCCTGCTCTCGCGGAACCAGTTGCTGCAGCACTTTCCAGCCCCTGGGGGTTAGACACCCCACCGGCCCCGCCAGCGAGGGCACAATCAGGTTCTGCGCTTGCAGATGGGATCCCCCCGCCTGCTCAAAGCTAAGGAGGCGCTCTGGTGGGATCCCCAAGGCAGCTAAGCTTTGCACCTGAAAGGGCTTGCCCTGGTAGCCGTGAACCAAGAGGGGGATGTCCTTTTCGAGGACGCCGGAGCGGCGTAGGAGATCGAGGGCGGGCAGGATGTCCACCATCCAATGGAAGTAGTTGACTGCCCCCAGGGGCAAGAGGGCGACAGAGCCCTCCAGCAAAATTGGCGGCCCCAGGTGGGGTAGGTCCAAGACGGGGTGGTGCTCCAGGTGCTCTGGCTTCCAGTCCCAGTCGAGAAACTCCGGCGGCGGCAAGCTGGGGGAGACATCGGCCAGCAACTCACCCCTACGGGTAAGCACGGCGCTGGCAAAGCTGGCGTAGAGGTGGCGGGGATAGTGGCCCACGTGCACGGATCCCTGCGGAATCTGGGCGACAAAGGTCTCGGCCAAGGGGATCCGCTGCGAGCGCAGCTTTTGCCCAATGGCAGGCTCAGCCGTAGGAGGAGCTTGGAGACAGAGAACCCCTTCTGGATCCACCACCTGGTAGCTGCCCTCGCCGGTGGCCTGGTGCCACTGCCGGGTGGTGAGGTAACCCTGGCTGGGCACTGGCAGGGGGTTGCCAGCACTGGGCGGTGGGCTCTGGCAGGCTGGGGAAGGAAGGGCTGCCTGCGCAGGGAGCCAGCGCTGCTGCCAGGCGCGGTACCGCTCCTGCCAAAGGCTGCCCGGGGATCCCTGCAGGGCCTGCTCCAGCTCCAGCCGCAGCCGACTGTCTCTGCCGCTGCCCTCACACCAGGCCTGTAGCCACTCCCGCTCGGCAGCCAGCGCCTGCCGGAACTTCTCCCAAGCCCCCTGCGGGTCATTCCGCCGCACCTGAGCCTCTACCCAGTAGCTGTAGAGCTCTGCTGTCTGGGTGCCCTGCGCCGCTGCCTCCTGAAAGCAGGCCACCGCCTGCTCCAGCTCCCCCAGATCCAGCCAAGCCAGGCCCATCTGCACCCAGGGATCCCCCCACTCTGGCCTTAGCCTCGCTGCCTCCTGGAGAGGGGAGAGAGCCTCCCGCAACCGGCCCAGCTTGAGCAGGGCCAGGCCCCAGCGCCAAAAGCTCTCCGTGGCCGTTGGATCCCGGCGGCAGGCCTCTTCAAACCACTCTGCTGCTTCTAGCCACAGTCGGCTGCGCTCCTGGACTAGGCCAAGGCGATGGGCCGCCAACGCCGCCTCTGGGGCAGCGCCACTTTCTAGCAACTGCCGATACAAAGCCGCCGCCTGCGGCCACTGCCCCCTTTCCCACAGCCCCTCAGCCAGCTCCTGCAGTCCCCTTGCCCAGCAGCGGGTAGCCTCAGCTTCGGCCACCCCTTCGGCCCCTAGGAGCGCCAGACCCTCCTGCCAAGTGAGCTGGGCTTCTAGCTCCTGCCCCAGGAGCAGGTAGGCAGATCCCAGCCACCAATACAGCAGGGGCTCTTGGGATCCCTGCTCAAGCTGCCGCTGTAAACCTTCAGCAACAGAGCTGTAGCATCCCTGTTCCCAGTCCACCAGCAGGGAGTTGGGAAGGTGCGGAGGAGGGTTGGAGGCCATGGTTTTCGACGAGAAGGCAAATGAGAACGAGTGTTACAAACTGCAACAACCTCCCCCCTCTGGGCGCATCCCCCTAGTATTCTAGGCTTGGCTTCCCCCTCAGGGATCCGGCGTCCATTCCTCCCCAGCTCCGAGAGGAACGTGGGACCGGTCTAGTTGAGTCCATGGGTCAGCCTCTGTCCTATGGCATCGTCCCTGGCCCTTATTGGCAGTTTTTCAATAAAACGGAGTTTAAGAGACCGATGGGTATCAACGCATCCGGTGGCGCAGTCGTCTCCAGCCCCCGTCTTTACCAAACTGTGCCCCTCTCGACCATCTCCCAGGCGGAACAACAGGATCGCTATCTGGCCCGCACCGAGCTGGATCGCCTGGAGGACTTTTTCTCCAGCGGCCTGAAACGGCTGGACATTGCCCAAGTGATCGCGGCCAACTCCGAAATCATCGTCAGCCGAGCGGCCAACCGCATCTTCACGGGGGGCTCGCCCATGGCCTATCTGGAGCGGCCAGAAGCCACCCAGGACGAGAAGGAAGCCTTTAAGCTAGGCACCGCCTTCTACGTGGAATCCACCGGTGGCTTCCTGGAGGCTATCCGCAACCTCTTTAGCGCCAGCGGCGTGGAGATCCCACCCAACTTCCGTCCCATTAACATCCCCCGCTACGGCGCCGCCAACATGCGCAAGTCGCTGCGGGATCTGAGCTGGTTCCTGCGCTACGTCACCTATGCCCTGGTGGCTGGGGATCCCAGTATCATCGTCGTCAACACCCGTGGCCTGCGGGAGATTATCGAAAATGCCTGCTCTGCTGAGGCCACCATTGTCGCCCTCCAGGAGATGAAGCGGGCCTCGGCCAGCTACTTCCGCAAAGATGCCGAGGCGGTGGCCATCATCAACCAGTACTTTGATGTGCTCCTGAGCGAGTTCATTGCCCCTGCTCCCTCCGACAAGCTACGGCAGCGCAACGCCAGCACCGCCGATGGCCTGCCCTTGCAAGGGCTACAGTTACCCCAGGTTTACAACTTGGCCGCAGAAAAAGTGCCCGTCTTTGCCATGAAGCCGGGGCTCTCCAATGCTGAGAAAGAAGAGGTCATCAAAGCGGCTTATCGGCAGGTGTTCGAGCGGGATATCCGCCGTGCCTATGGCCTCAAGCTGGCCGACCTGGAGTCAAAGGTCAAAAACGGCGAGATCTCCATGAAGGAGTTTATCCGCCGCCTGGGCAAATCCGAACTCTACCGCAAGCAGTTCTACGAGCCCTACATCAACAGCCGTGTGGTGGAGCTGGCCTTCCGCCACTTCCTGGGGCGGGCCCCAGAGACCCGCGAGGAGGTGCAGACCTACTTCTCCATCGTCTCCAGCAAGGGCCTAGCTGGGCTGGTGGATGCGCTGGTGGACAGCCGCGAGTACGGCGACTACTTCGGTGAGGAGACGGTACCCTACCTGCGCAAGCTGGGGGTGGAAGCGCAGACCAGCGCCAACTGGGGGCCCAAGTTCGACCTCTACAATTACGCTGCCCCCCGTCGCAAGGTGCCCCAATTTATCACCCTCTTTGCCCGCTACAATCGCCCCTTGCCGGATCAGCACGCCTACGGCGTCGGCAACGACCCGCTGGAGATCCAATTTGGCGCCATCTTCCCCAAAGAAACTCGCTCCCTCAAGGCCAGTCCCGCTCCCTTCAGCAAGGATGTCAAGCGCATTCTTATCCGGCGCGGCTTTGCGCTCACCAATGCCCGCACCAACCCCAAGGCGGCAGGGGATCCCGGTAGCCTTGGCCCCAAAGTCTTCAAGCTTACCCAAACCCCTCGCGATCGCAGCCGGCGTTTGGGAGTGCGGGCAGGGGTTGTTGGCAGCGAAGTCTCGACGCAAGCGGTCATCCGCGCCTGCTACCAGCAGGTGTACGGCTATGTGCCCTACGAAGGCCAACGGCTAACCCGCTGGGAGATCAAGCTGGAGTCGGGCGAGATTACGGTCAAGGAGTTTGTCCGCCAGTTGGCCAAGTCAGATCTCTTCCGCAACAAGTACTGGTCTAGCCTCTACGTCTGCAAGGCCATCGAGTTTATCCACCGCAAGCTGCTGGGCCGGCCCACCTACGGCCGACAGGAGATGAACCGGCTGTTTGACATTGCCTCCAAGCAGGGCTTCTACGCGGTGGTGGATACCATCCTCGACAGTGAAGAGTACCAGCAGGTCTTTGGGGAAGACATCGTGCCCTACGAGCGCTACCTCACCCCCGGCGGTCTGGCCCTGCGGCGGATGCGCCCTGGATCCAGCGACATGGCTGTGGTTACCAGGCCTATCCGCACCGACGACGATATCCCCCTCTTTGTCAAGCTGGGCCAGCCCCAGGACAAGCCCTCCGGCGAGCTGGAAATCCAGCGGCGAGTCCAGCAAGGGGTGCCCAAGGTGCGCCAAGAGGTGCCCATCTTCAAGCTTACCAGCCTGGCCAACAAAGCCGAGGTCAACAACCTCATACGCGCTGCTTACCGCCAGATCTTCGAGCGCGACATGGACATCTACAATATCAGCGCGGAGCTGAGCTCCGCCGAGTCCAAGCTGCGCAATGGCGAGATCACCGTCAAGGAGTTCATCGAGGCGTTGGGGTGTTCTGAACTGTACCGCTCTGAGTTCTACGCTCCCTATCCCAACACCAAGGTGATCGAGTTGGGCACCAAGCATTTCCTGGGCCGCGCACCCCTAAACCAGCAGGAGATCCGCAAATACAACCAGATCTTGGCCACTCAGGGGTTGAAGGCCTTTGTCCGCGCCTTGCTCAACACCCAGGAGTACCGGGATCTCTTTGGCGAGGACACGGTACCCTATCGCCGCTTCCCCACCTTGCCGGCGGCCAACTTCCCCAACACCCAGGAGTTGTATGGCCGCCTCACCAAGCAAAACAAAGAGTTGGTGGTACCCAGCTTTAGCCCGGTGGGGAAAAACGATCGCAGCTAGATCAACTCCCCTCTCCTCTTGCGGGAGAGGGGCTGGCGGTGAGGGAAAACGATTAGCTTCACAAAGGCAGAGGGGATTGGGCTTCATAGCCCAAATGTCGTAGCGCGGCAGGGGTAACCACACGGCCCCTTGGCGTACGCTGCAGGTAGCCAATCTGCAGCAGGTAGGGCTCGTACACCTCCTCAATCGTCTGGGGATCCTCGCCGGTTATTGCCGCCATTGTCTCCAGGCCCACCGGCCCGCCGCCAAACTGCTCCACCAGCAGGGTCAGCAACTTGCGATCCGTCCAGTCCAGTCCCATAGGATCTACTTGGAACAACTCCAGAGCAGCGGCTGCCACTTCTCGGCTGATGTGGCCATTCCCCCGCACCTGGGCATAGTCGCGCACTCGCTTCAGGAGGCGGTTGGCAATGCGCGGTGTGCCTCGGGAGCGGCGAGCAATCTCCTCAGCTCCCGCGCGATCAATGGAGGTGTTTAGGAGGCGAGCGCTGCGTAGCACAACTTCCGCCAGTTCGTCAGGCTCGTAGAAGCGCAGCCGCTGCACCTGACCAAAGCGATCCCGCAGCGGCGAAGTCAGAGCGCCAATGCGGGTGGTGGCCCCAATGAGGGTAAAGCGCTCCAGGGGTATGGAGGTGATGCGGGCAGAGCGACCTTTGCCAAGGGTAATGTCGAGGCGAAAATCCTCCATTGCCGGATAGAGCAATTCCTCAGTCACCTTGGGCAGGCGGTGGATCTCGTCGATAAACAACACATCGCCCCGCTTGAGGCGCACTAGGTAGCCAGCAATGTCGCGGGGGCTCTCCAGCGCTGGCGCCGTGGTCATGTAGAAGCGGGATCCCATCTCCGCCGCCAGCACAGCAGCCACCGTGGTTTTGCCCAAGCCGGGCGGGCCGTAGAACAGCAGGTGATCCAAAGGCTCCCCGCGAGCGCGGGCTGCTGCAATAGCGATGGAGAGCACTTCCTTGAGCTCCGTCTGGCCGATATACTCGGCCAGGGTGCGCGGGCGGAGGGATTCTTCCTGAGCCTCGCCGGGGTGAGCCTGCGGTTGCAGTAGCCCTTCCGCCCTAGCAAAAGCCAATTTCGACTCTCTTCTGCGAGAAGAACTCTTTTGCTGCCGCTGCCCGGGATCCTCAGCCCCCGCAGCCCGAGAAGAAATGATTGCCATATCCTTTACCCGCAGATGCAATAGCCCTACTCTAACTGTAAAAAACTGGGGGAAAGATCCTGGTAAACCGTTTGCCGATTTTGGTCTCTCACCTGGGTAGAAAGATTGGAGGGGGCAGTAGAAGAAAAAAATCCCCCAGCGTCTGCCAGGGGACTTAAGAAGGACTAGTCTACTCGGTCAGGAGTGGATTAGCCACGGATGGCCGGCGCCACTTCCACC
>NZ_JANSJA010000158.1:0-854 GCF_047462335.1 Synechococcus sp. H60.1 | reverse complement strand
TCCGTCTCGGGGGCTCGGATATGTGTATAAGAGTCAGCCCTGTGGGAGAGGGGCTGGGGGTGAGGGCTTACTTCCTGGTGCGTCGTCGCAGCGCAAGACCCGCCAAGCCCCCCACAAGCAGCGTTATGCTGGCAGGCTCGGGAATCAACTCCTGCGAGAAGCCGATATTGTCAATCGCGACATTCCAGTCGTTGCCGAAGCGAATCTCGATAACGCCACCCTTGACCACATTCGGGTCAAACGAGAAGGTGTTCGCCGTCGTGCCGCTAATCGCGACATTCGTCTGGGTGAACACAGGGTTGTCGTCCACCAGCACCTGCAGGAACGGCAGCGTGCGATCGGTGTTCGGCCAGCCGCCCATCTGGAACGAGTGCAGGCGCACATAGTACTGGGAATCGGCAGTGAAGATGAACCGCGCGCCCTGACCAGAGCTGTGGTACGCCACATCGGTCAGGTCGGCGTACTGGGTGCCCCACACGAACAGGTTCGTTGACTGGCTCCAGTCGCTGTAGTTCGCGGTGAACATCTGCACGGCGACATTCGGCGTTGCGCCATGGGTGAGGTCGAAGTTCGTGCGCCCGCCGACATCGACGCCCGAAGCGTCCACACGGCTGCCGTAGTCATACGGGATATAGATACTGCCCGCGTTGTCAAAAGTCAGCACGGTCGCATACGCGCTCGTCGTCAACAGATACCCTGCGCACAGAAGCGCGCTCATGGTTCGCGTGATTCGCATCGGATAGCCTCCTTTCACGCCTATTATACCCCAATTTTTGCCTGAATGCCAACCTGTGCTGTTTACGGGGCTGTATAATCGTGCCATGCGACCATTCGGACTGCTCATCGTGTTGCTC
>NZ_JANSJA010000157.1:0-8795 GCF_047462335.1 Synechococcus sp. H60.1 | reverse complement strand
TTGACCCAGATTCTCACCTACCATGTGGTGCCCGGCAAAGTTCTCTCCAACGATCTGAAAGCTGGGGAAGTGGTCACGGTCGAGGGATCCCCTGTGGAGATTTCTTTGGCTGATGGAGTCAAGGTCAACGATGCCAACGTGGTGACCGCGGATATCGAGGCCGTCAACGGCGTCATCCACGTTATCGACAAGGTGATCCTGCCCCCGCAGAGCTAACCGTCGGTAGAGAAGTTCAAGATCCTGCGGGGTCTAGTTCTCTGGCAGCCCCTGCCCCTGGTGGTGGGGGCTTTGTGTTGCAACTTAGGCCGACGACCCTCAAGGGATCCCTGGCCTTGAGATCTATAGGTCAATGCCGACACTGGAAGCGTAGATTGCTTCCACCGACACGCCCGAGACCCGCTGCGGACGCACGATCATGTACTCATTGTCCATTTGCTTGGGCAAGGTGATGAACTCGTCCCCACCCACCATCAGTTGGTTGATCAGCTCTGTGTATTCTCTGGCTTCCTTGACCCGTACCTGCATGGTTTGTCCACCTTCGAGCATGATGTGGACAAGGTATCCATCGGGTTTTCTGGCCATGGGTGCTCCTACTGGGTGCAGCAAAGATCAATAAGGGGCGTTCTCATGAACATTATTCCCCCATCGGAGAGACCTAGCCAATCCTCGCCCCTGCCAGAAAATCTGGAGTTGCGGCGCGACCAACCCACTTGAGGCAGTTTCCTGAGGGCGGGCACCTCCCTGGCGCACCTCCTCTAGCTCTCCTCCCAGAAAGAGAGGAAAGGCGAAGGAAGGCCAAAGCAAGTGGTTCCCCTGCGCTTAGGGATGGCTATAGATTACTAGAATGTGCCTATTTTGGGCTTCCTACCCAACTTGCTCGACACTGGCTGGGATAGCTGGAGTGACTGGCGCAAACTCCCTTCAACGGCTGGACTGGCGCAACCTCAACACCCTTTGGGGATCCGTTTTGACCGAGACCTTGAGCCGGCTGGGCTGTCGGGTGGCCGTGGTGTGTCCGGGATCCCGCTCTGCCCCCCTCACCTATGCTCTGGCGCAGCACCCCGAGATCGAGGCCATTCCAGTGGTGGATGAGCGGTCGGCGGCCTTTTTTGCCCTTGGCTTGGCCCAGCAGCTCCGGCAACCCATTCCCCTGGTCTGTACCTCCGGCAGCGCCGGCGCCCATTTTTTCCCTGCTCTGATCGAGGCGGCAGAAAGTGGTTGGCCGCTTTTGGTTTTGACGGCGGATCGGCCCCCAGAGCTGCGCCACTGCCGCGCCGGGCAGACTATCGACCAGGTGAAGCTCTACGGCCACTACCCCAACTGGCAAGCGGAATTGGCCCTGCCCAGCGCGGAGCCAGAAGCCCTGGCCTATCTCCGCCAAACCCTGGTTCACGCCTGGGAGCGCACGCTTTATCCTTTTCCCGGACCTGTGCATTTGAACGTGCCCTTGCGGGATCCCTTAGCTCCCGTTGCCGATGGCAGCACTGCGCCCCTGATCCACTTACAGGAAGATCCGGAGTTTGAGAAGACTTTTTTCCGCGGGGTTGTCCCTCCACCTAGCCTGGCCACCCCGGCTGCCGGTTCTGCGTTCGCGTCAACAGCTTCCTTTTGGCAGGAGTGGTGCCGCTGCGAGCGGGGGGTGATCTTGGCAGGGCCGGCCCAACCGGCAGATCCCCAGGGTTATGCAGAGGCGGTGGCCCGTTTGGCCCTGGCCCTGGGCTGGCCAGTGTTGGCGGAGGGACTTTCCCCTCTGCGCAACTACGCTTCCCTTAACCCCTATCTCATCACCACCTATGACCTCCTCCTGCAGCAGGATGTCCCCCAGCTCTGGCCGGAACAAGTCATCCAGTTGGGATCCCTGCCCACCAGCAAAGCGCTGCGGCAAACCCTGGCCAAAGCTTGCCCCCGCACCTGGCTGCTCGATCCCCGGCCCGAGAACGGGGATCCTCTGCACAACCCCACCACCCATTTGCCCTTTGCTGTGGAAGAGCTGGCCGCCGGGATCCCGGCAGGCAAGGCCAAAGCAACCGCTTTTCTGCAAACCTGGCTGAGGGTGGAAGCAAAAGCTCGGGTTGAGCTGGATCGGCTGCTGGCCGCTGTGCCGGAGTGGTTTGAGGGCAAGATTGGCTGGTGGCTGGCCCATCACCTGCCACCGGAGACGCCGCTATTTATTGCCAACAGCACGCCGGTGCGGGATGTGGAGTGGTTTTGGCCGCCCAACGACCGCCGCATCCGGCCCTACTTCAACCGCGGCACCAACGGCATTGACGGCATTCTCTCGACCGCCTTCGGGGTGGCCCACTGCCAGCGCCCGACGGTGTTGCTGACTGGGGATCTGGCCTTTTTGCACGACTGCGGCGGCCTGCGGCTTAGCCCTTACCTGCAGGGATCCCTGACCATTCTTCTCATCAACAACCAGGGAGGAGGGATTTTCGAGCTACTGCCCATTGCGGAGGTGGGCCGCCAGGGGCTCAATCCTCCCTTTGAGCCCTACTTTGCCACTCCCCAGGCGGTGGATTTTGCTCGCCTCTGCCAGGCTCACGGCATTCCCCACCAGCGGCTGGAGACGTGGGAGGAGCTGGCCCAAGCCCTGGATCCCTTGCCCGCCCAAGGGGTGCGAGTGTTGGAGATCCTCACCGATCGGAAAGCCGATGCTCAGCGGCGGCGGGAGTGGTTTCAGCAGTGGTCTGAGCTGCCATCCAGGCTTTAACCCGCTCCCAGATCTGCTCCGGCAGATCCTCAGCCTCGCAGTCTAGCCACTGGATCCCTGGCATGGCCCGAAACCAGGTCATCTGCCGCTTGGCAAACTGGCGGGTGCGCCGCACAATCAAAGGCTGCAGCTCCGCCTCTGGGATCCGCCCTTCTAGGTAAGCGCCGATCTCCGCATAGCCCAAAGTTTGCAAGAGGGGCAAGTCCGGCCCATAGCGCTCCCGCAGCGTTTTTACCTCCTCAATCCAGCCTGCTGCCAACATTTCTGCCGTGCGCCGAGCAATACGTTGTTCTAGACGGGGCATCGGGCAGCGCAGCCCCAAGATCAAGATGGGGTAGTGGGGAGGGTGGGCCTGCCGCAGGCGGGAAGCCGGCTTCCCGGTGGTGTAGATGATCTCTAAAGCCCGCAGGGTGCGCACTTCATCATGAGAGTGGATCTGCCGAGCGGCCACGGGATCCAACTGCTGCAGCCAGGCGTAGCGGATCTCGGGCGGCCAAGTTTCCAATTGAGCGCGCAACTGGGGCTGCGGCGGAACCGCCGGGATCCCCAGCCCTGCAGTAATGGATTGGATGTAGAGCCCCGTCCCCCCCACCAGAATGGGAGTCTGTCCCTGCCGATGGGCCTCGGCAATGCGGGCTTGGGCCGCTCGTTGGAACTCGGCCACGGTGTAGGTGTGGCGGGGATCCACAAAGTCAATCAACTCATGGGGCCAAAGGGCCCGCTCGGCGGGAGTGGGCTTGGCGGTGCCGATGTCGAACTCCCGGTACACCTGGCGAGAGTCGGCGTTTAACAGCGGGGATCCCAGCCGTTGGGCCAGCAGCAGCGCCTGGCGCGACTTGCCGGTGGCGGTGGGGCCAGCAATGACGACGAGCCCCGGCCCTGCGGTCGAGGAGGGAGGTTCTCGGCAGTCGCGCCCATTTGGAGACCGGTTTTGATCCATCCGCTGTCGGCAAGAAAGTTCACCCAGGGCAGCAGATTAAAATTTTCAAAGAACCCTAGCGCTGTGGATAAAATAGGACATCCATAGCCTCTATTGTCTTCCCGGCTCTTCGAATTTCCCCGTGATCTCATCTTACGTCTCTGCTTCCGTTGCCGTGTTGGGCGGGGCGCAGCCTCGATTTGAGCTGCCCCCTGTCAAACTCCTTCTCTTGTTGCTGCGGGCCTCGGCACGGCGAGGGCTGGCCGGCCTTGGCAGAGCCCTCGGAGCCGGTATCCTGGCGGCGCTGCTGGCGTGGGAACCGCGCCCTGCCTTGGCGGAAGTTTTGGTGCTCAAGCAAGGAGAAGTGCGCACTCTGCCCCTATTGCAAACGCGGGCCCGACTGCCCCTACAAATGGAAATGCTCTATTTGGGCATGGTGGAGGAGCGCTTCTTGAGCTACGCCCGCGCCAACAATTGGGAGACCATTGCTAGCGACCGCGAGGATCCCCGCTGGAGCCGCTGGCAACTGCGCCCAGGCGGTGAGGCCATCTACCTGCCGGATGCCCCTTCATCGCGGGATCCCTCAGAGCCCCCCCTCTACGCCCGCGGGTTTTATGTGCAAGCCTATTTTGTCGGCGGACGCTTGGCGGGGATGCACCTGATTCATAACCCGGAAGAGCCGGGCTTCAATTTGAGGCAACTGCAAAGGCTTGTTCGCGCTTGGTTCCCCGATAACCGCTTGATGTTGCACTACCAGGTGCTGCCGGAGGATCCCGACCGGCAGGTGCTGGGCGCCTACTGGGGCACCATCCCTTCTCCTTACCTTGCTGACATTCAGCGCAACAGCCGCCTGCCCTTTTGCCAAGTTTTTTTCAGCCCTACCTCGCCTCAGCCAATCGTTCCCACCTCTGCCCCTCCGCATTGCCTCAGCCAGACTGCCGTAGAGGATGGTGCAGCCCCTGCGGCTGCCCAGAAGAAGACCGCCGCTCTGCGCTAGAATTTCGAGCCCGTTCTTCCACCAGAAGGGATCCCTGCCGCTGAGCTGTGGCCATTCGCAATGGGCCAAGAATGAGGGGCGCTAGGTCTTCTTCCCTCTCTTTTGTGCCTTGGCCTAAGAGGGGCTCAAGAGCATGGGTTTCCCCAATCGATAAGCTCAAATCAAACCGTTACCAGCTCCGGGCGACGGCTGTTGCGGATAGCGCGAATAGCCTCCGCATAGTCTTTGGCCTTGAACACTGCCGAGCCGGCCACAATGGCGTTGGCCCCCGCCTCGATGACCTGCCAGGCGTTGCTGGCCTTGAGGCCGCCATCTACTTCAATCCAGGGATCCAGACCGCGCTCGTCGCACAGGGCCCGCAGTTGGCGAATCTTGGGCACCACCGCCGGAATGAAGCTCTGGCCGCCAAAGCCGGGGTTGACGCTCATGATCAAGACCAGGTCCACCAAATCCAGCACGTACTGGATGAGCTCCAGGGGGCTAGCGGGGTTGAGCACCACACCTGCCTGTTTGCCCAGATCCTTGATTTGGCTGAGGGTGCGGTGCAGGTGAATGGTAGAGCTGGACTCGGCATGAACGGAGATGATGTCGGCCCCCGCCTTGGCAAAGTCGGCCACATACTTTTCCGGCTCCACAATCATCAGGTGGACGTCCAGAGGCTTGGCCGTAACCGGGCGCAGCGCTTCCACCACCAGCGGGCCGATGGTAATATTGGGCACAAAGCGGCCATCCATGACGTCCACGTGGATCCAGTCGGCTCCCGCCTCGTCCACCGCCCGCACTTCTTCCCCCAAGCGGCTAAAATCCGCCGAAAGAATCGAAGGGGCGACAACAATCGGCTTTTGCCCAGAGGCTGCTGACGGCTGAGTCATGGTGAGTATCCAAACTGTGAACCGCAAGAAAGGGGAGCCTGCTCCTCTATGGTACGGGGTTTGATCCCCTTTGCAAACTGCCTCTTGGCTCGGAGACTAGGGTTACAGGGGACTGGCCTCGACCCAATGCCGGAAAACTTGGGCCAGATGACCCCAGGGATGCGGCGGCTGAGCGTTGCTCTGGGACTCTGGAGCAGCCTGCTCTGAGGGAGCCGGTTTTACCTCTTCTTCCAGCCGCAGGGCAAGCTGCTGCAATTGCATGTAGATGCTGTTGACGGCCAGCATGGCCAAGACGGTGCCGAAAAACTTGGTGCGGGATCCCATAGACCAACCCCTAGGCAAGAAGCAAGATAGAGGATATTCTCGTCGCCGCTGCCCTAGTTCCACCTTAGCGCACAGGCGGAACAGGTCTTTTGGAGAAAATCCTTACACTTTCTCTCGACAGCTTCAGGAACTTGCGCCCAAGCAACGTCATGAGCACCTATCAGCACCTGCACACCGCCCTTTGGGTTAGCGATCTGGCCAGGGCTGAGCATTTCTACGGAACCGTGCTCGGGATCCCCAAGGCAGAACGGTTTCCCTTTAACTTTCCCGGCGCTTGGTACCAGGTGGGGTCTTCGCAGATTCATTTGATTGTCACTGAGGAGCCGCTTGACCAAGGGCAGCAAGCCAGTCGTGGCAGCAAGGCGAAGTGGGGGCGCCATCCCCACGTGGCGCTGGGAGTGGAAGATCTGGAGGCGGTGAAGGCCCGCTTGCTGCAGGCAGGCTACGAGGTGCAGCCCAGCGCTTCCGGGCGGGCGGCTGTGTTTGTTCGGGATCCCGACGGGAATGTGATCGAGCTGAGCTCCATAAGCCCCCCCTCAGCCATGACCGCCATGACAGAGCCTTGTTTGCCTCAGCAGCGCAGCGTCCTCAACTCCCTTGACCCGGCCACCGCCCTGGTCAGCTCGGCGCAGATGCGGCGCCTCGAGGAGGAGATCTTCGCTGCCGGCATGCCCGTGGCCGCCCTCATGGAGAAGGTGGGGCTGGCCGTTTTTGCCCGGTTGCGGCAGGATTTTCCCCAGGCGCAGCGCATCGGCATCCTCTGCGGCACGGGGCACAATGGCGGCGACGGCTTGGTGGTTGGGCGAGAGCTGCGGCTAGCCCAAAAGGGGGTAAAGGTTTGGCTGGGGAAGCCGGATCTCAAACCCCTAACCGCCGACCACGCCCGCTACCTCAGGGCTCTAGGGGCGGAGTTTGTGGAGCGGGTGGAGGCGTTGGCCGACTGTGACTTGCTCATCGACGCCCTCTTTGGCATTGGCCTAAACCGGCCCCTGGGGGATCCCTGGGCGGGGGCGGTGGAGTGGGCCAACGGCAGCAGCATTCCCATCCTCAGCCTGGACTTGCCTTCTGGCCTCAACGACCAGACAGGTGAGATCTGGGGCTGCTGCATCCGCGCCAGCCACACCTATGCCCTCGGCCTCTGGAAGCGGGGCCTGTGGCAGGAGGCGGCTCTGCCCTGGGTGGGACGGCTGCATCGCCTTGATTTTGGCATCCCCCCTTGGGTCTGCCCGGCAGAGGCGGCTCCCCAGTTGTTGCTGAACCCTTGGCCCCATTTTCCCCCTGACCCACCTTTGGATACCCACAAATATCGCCAGGGATCCCTGCTAGTGGTCGCAGGGTCGGCGGCCTATGCCGGGGCGGCGGTGTTGGCCGGGCTGGGATCCCGCGCCAGTGGCGTGGGCATGGTAACCCTGGTGGTGCCGGCGGAATTGAAGGGGCTCATCCACAGCACTTTGCCGGAAGCCTTGGTTCACCCCTGGGAAGGGATCCCGGCTCTGCCGCCGCTGGGTGAAAAACCTTTCCAGGCAGTGGCGGTGGGGCCCGGCCTAGGAGAAGCCCGCCGGCGACTGCTGGAGAGCTTGCTGCAGGATTGGGCCGGGATCCCTTGGGTTATCGACGCCGATGGCCTCAATGCCCTGGCGGAGATGGGGGTGGAGCGCTTGCAAGAAAACGGGATCCAAGCCATCCTCACCCCCCACCTGGGGGAGTTTCGCCGGCTTTTTCCAGGGATCCCGCTTGCGGATCGCATGGAGGCAGCCCAAAAGGCGGCAGCCCAGAGTGGAGCGGTGGTGGTTTTAAAGGGAGCACGGACAGTCATCGCCTCTCCTACGGGAGAATGCTGGGTCAACCCGGAGAGCACACCGGCTTTGGCCCGCGGTGGCAGCGGCGATGTCCTAACTGGCTTAATCGGCGGCCTGATGGCGCGCAGAAGGGCCCAACTGGGTCAGTCGATGGGGATCGCGGAGCTGCTCAGTTGTGCCTGTGCCGGAGTGTGGTGGCATGCCCAAGCCGCTATCCAACTGGCGGGGGAGCGGGGTCTAACAGGGGTGGATCCGGCCCACCTAGGGGAGTACCTGCCCAAGGCGCTAAGTCGGCTTAAGGTTGCAAGAACCCCAGGGCCAGCCCCAGGAAAATGAACAGGCCAAACCCAATCCGGTAGGCGATAAACAGCCAGGTGCTGCTGCGCTGCAAAAATCGAATGAGCCAATCGATGGACCCGTAGGAGAAAACAAAGGCCGAGAGCGTCCCCAACCCCTGCGACAGCAGCGCCTCTGCCTTAAACTCGGAGATGAACTCCGCCACCCCCGCCAAAAAGAGGGCCGGGATCCCCAGCAAAAAGGAGTAGCGGGCGGCAGCCGAGCGCTGCAAATCCAGCAACAGAGCCGCCGTCAGCGTCACACCGGAGCGGGATACCCCTGGAATCAACGCCAAAGCCTGGGCCAGCCCCACCCAGAGCCCATCCCCAATGCCCAGGCTGTGCAGATCTCGCCGGCGTTTCCCCACCCGTTCCGCCCAGCCCAAAGCCAGCGCCAAGCCAATGGCGGCAGCAGCAATTACCCCCAACTGGCGGGGTGGGGATCCCCAGATGGCCTTGACGGCCCATCCGGCAACCACAATCGGCAACGTCCCCACCAGGATCCCTATGAGCAGCCGCCAAGACTCCTGCTGGAAATCTCGCTCCTGCCAAGCCTTCCAGGAGCCAAGGAGCACCTGGCGCAGATCAGAGGCAAAGTAGATCAACACCGCCCCCAAGCTGCCCAACTGGATTACCGCCGCAAAGGAAGCGCCTGCATCTGGCCAGCCCAGCAAAGTCGGAACCACCCGCAGGTGCGCCGTGCTGCTGATGGGCAGAAATTCAGTGATCCCCTGCACCATGCCCAAGAGCAGGGCCTGCCACCAGTTGGGATACCAGGTGTCGGCCAGCACCAAAGACAACCTCTCCCTGTATGCCAGGCTACCGTCTGGAGGGGAGAT
>NZ_JANSJA010000156.1:0-8920 GCF_047462335.1 Synechococcus sp. H60.1 | reverse complement strand
CGTTAAGCTAAAGGCAGGTGTAGCGTCGATGCTTGTGGGGCCATGTCTGAAGCTCAAGGTTTGCTGCCGGTGGGGGCGAGGGTTGAGGTGGTGGAGATGCCTCCTTACTTGAAAACGGCTGACCCGATGCCGATGTTGCGCCCTGCCCATTTGATTCGGCTGCACGAACAAGGGGTGATCTTGCAGCGGCGGCTGTTGGGCACCTACAGTGTGCAGTTTGCCAATGGCATCTTTTTAATCGACGGCAAGTACCTGGCTCTTGTGGGATCCCGCCCGTGAGCAACCCATCTCCACCGGGGCCTAGGAAACTGGGACTCTTGCTCTTTGGGAGCGGCAGGTCTTGCGCGTGCTGGCGGACTTTCGCGGTAGATTAAAGGGTGCTGGCTGGGGTTGGGTCAACATGGATGCGATCCAGCCTGGCTTGCGGTATTGGCTCTTCTGCTTCTGTTGCCCCACATCCGATTAGGCTATTGTCGCTTATGCCCAGAGTTATCGTCACGGATCCCATCGATCAGGCGGGAATCGACATCCTCTCCCAAGTGGCCCAGGTGGATGTGCAAACCGACCTCACGCCGGAGCAGTTGATTGCGGTCATTCCCAACTACGATGCCATCATGGTGCGCTCCGGCACGCGGGTCACCCGCGAGGTGATCGAGGCGGGGACGAACTTGAAAATCATCGGTCGGGCGGGGGTGGGCGTGGACAACATCGACGTGGCTGCCGCCACCAAAGCTGGGATCCTGGTGGTCAACTCCCCTGAGGGCAATACGATTGCTGCCGCCGAGCACGCCATCGCTTTGATGATGGCCCTCTCCCGCCACATTGCCGATGCCAATGCCTCTCTGAAAGCAGGCCAATGGAAGCGGCAGGAGTTTGTCGGGGTAGAGGTGTACAAAAAGACACTGGGCATTGTTGGCCTGGGTCGCATTGGATCCCATGTGGCCCAGATTGCCAAGGCGATGGGGATGCGGCTTTTGGCCTACGATCCCTACCTTTCGATGGAGCGGGCGGAGCAACTGGGGGTGCGCCTGGTGGATTTCACAACTTTGGTGCAGGAATCGGACTACATCACCCTGCATGTCCCCAAGACCCCTGAGACCACCAACCTGTTCAACGCCGAGACCTTCCGCCTGATGAAGCCGACCGCCCGCCTGATCAACTGTGCCCGCGGCGGCTTAGTGGACGAGCAAGCCCTCTATGAAGCCCTCAAATCCGGCCAAATTGCGGGGGCGGCCCTGGACGTCTTTGCCGATGAGCCCCTTAGCCAAGATTCACCTCTGCTTTCCTTGGGCAAGGAGATCCTGCTAACCCCTCATCTGGGGGCCTCCACTGAAGAGGCGCAGGTGAATGTGGCCATCGATGTGGCAGAGCAGATCCGCGATGTGTTGTTGGGGCTGCCTGCCCGTTCTGCTGTGAACATCCCTGGCTTGCAGGCGGAGGTGCTGCAAAGCCTCAAGCCCTACCTGGACTTGGCGGAAACTCTGGGCAACTTGGTGGGCCAGTTGGCGGGGGATCGGGTCAACCAGTTGGAGATCCGCCTCCAGGGATCCCTGGCGGAAAAAGATGGCCAGCCGATCGTCATCGCCGCGCTCAAGGGGCTGTTGACGCTGGCTCTGCGGGAGCGAGTTAACTACGTCAATGCTTCCATCGAGGCCAAGGAACGGGGCATTCGCGTGGTGGAGACGCGAGATCCCTCTTTGAAGGATTACTCCGGATCCCTGACGTTGATTGCCCATGGCCCCAACGGGGTGCGTTCGGTTTCGGGAGCGCTGATCGGAGAGCGGGAGGTGCGCATCACCCAGATCGACGAGTTCCCGGTGAATGTGCCCCCCTCTGCCAATATGCTGATGACCCTGCACCGGGATATGCCGGGGATCATCGGGCGCATCGGCACCCTGCTGGGGGCCTACAACGTCAACATCGCCAGCATGCAGGTGGGGCGCAAGATCATCCGCGGCGATGCGGTGATGGTGCTCAGCCTTGACGATCCCCTGCCAGATGGGATCATCGAAGAGGTGTTGAAGCAGCCAGGTATTCGCGATGCTTTTGTGGTGAACCTTTGACGGCTTCTGCTGGGGCAGTGCGAAACCGGCTTGAGCAGAGGGGAGGGTAATCTCTTTGCTTGGGTTAGCGGGGATAGTGTTGAGGTGAACGCTTGAGCCCGAACAACCTACCGCCGATGGGTGGAATCCCAACCTGGGATTGGCCGGGGTTTCTGGAGTCGCTAGGCCACTTTGGCGTCGATCTCAGCCTGGATCGCATGCAGGTTTTGCTGCAGCGCCTCGGCCAGCCCCAAGCGGGGATCCCGGCCATCCACGTAGCCGGCACCAACGGCAAGGGATCCGTCTGCGCCTGGGTCAGCCATGTGCTGTGGGCGGCGGGCTATCGCGTCGGTCGCTACACCTCTCCCCACCTGGTCAATTGGCGGGAGCGGATCTGGCTAAGCGGCGAGTACATTTCGCCAGGCGACTGGAGCCAGGTGTTGGCCCAAGTGCGGGACTGCCTGCAGACTTACGCTCCTGGCGAGGCTTCCCCCACCCAGTTTGAGGCCATTACCGCCGCTGCCTGGCTGTACTTTCGCCAGCAGAAGGTGGAGGTGGCGGTGATGGAGGTGGGCCTAGGGGGGCGACTGGATGCCACCAATGCCGGGATTGAGCCGGTGGTCACTGCCATCACGTCCATTGGCTGGGATCATTGGCAGCGTCTGGGCAACAGTCTGCCGCAAATTGCCTTCGAAAAAGCCGGCATCCTCAAGCCGGGGATCCCGACTGTGTGCGCACCCCAACCCCCCGAGGTGATGGCCGTGATCCGGGCCAGAGCCGAGCAGATGGGCAGTCCTCTGCGGGTGGTGGAACCTTTGCAATGGTCGGGGCCCCAGGCCGTCCGCTGGCGCGAGCAGGTACTCACCCTGCCCCTCCCCGGTGAGGTGCAACTGACCAACGCCGCGGTCGCTCTGGCCGTTTTGGAGACCCTGCAGGAGCAGGGCTGGCAGATCCCAGAAGCTGCAGTGGCCAGGGGGTTTGCCGCCACTCGGTGGCCGGGCCGTCTGCAGCGGGTGCAAGTGGGATCCCGCCGGTTGTTGCTGGATGGGGCCCACAACCTGCCCGCTGCCCAGGCGCTGCGCCGCTACCTAGACGAGCACCAGCCCGGCCCTCTCACCTGGTATATGGGCATTCTCACGACTAAAGATGTCAAGGGTATTCTTGCTACCCTGCTGCGACCGGGGGATCGCCTCTTTGCCCTGCCCATCTTCGGCCACGCCAGCACCCCTCCGGAAGAACTGGCCCACCTGGCCCAGATCCTGCAACCCCATCTTCGCTCTGTCCAGGCGCTGCCAGATCTTGCCGCTTTACAAGCCCAACTGCAGCAGCCAGCTGACCCCGGCGAGCCGCCTGCGGTCATCTGTGGATCCCTGTACCTCTTGGGCCAGGTGATGCAAGCTTGCCTGGGATGGGATCTGGCCTGCTGAGGCTCCTGCAACCAGTTTGGCCGATGGCTTGGAGATCCCTAGCGCTCCCTTTGCCAGCTCCATCGGGATGACAGGATTTGAACCTGCGGCCCTCTGCTCCCAAAGCAGATGCGCTACCAAGCTGCGCTACATCCCGCTCTTGTAATTATGGCAGATATCAGGCCGGATCCCTGCTGTAGGTTGTCGAATTCCCGCTGGGGCACCCCACCCCCAGCGGCATCTTCTACTTAGAACCTGCTGAACCTGTTGGGATGGGTAGCCGCTGCAAACAGCACGGTGGACTGAGGGCGAGCTTCTTGTTCGTCTTCGCAGAGGTTCCCCGACTCCTCAGGTGTTTCCTCAAAAGAGCTTGTCCAATGAGTCTCAGCCAAGCCCCTGATCCCCCTCAAGACCTGAGCATCTGAATCGGCATCACGATCAGGGTATTGCCCTGGCGATCGACCACATAGAGCTCTTGCCCAGGTTGAATCTCCAGGTTGGGGACGCTGCACTTGGCATTCCAGGTGGAGCCGAGATAAGAGACCCGACCCCGCTCGCCCGGCGGAATGGCCGTAACTGCCCGCGCTTCCCGCGATTCCTTCAGGAGATCTTCCAACTGAGTTGAAGTAGAGGGCAGCAGACGCCGGCTGAGAACGATCAGCCCAAGGGAGAGCACAATCCAAGCCGAGAACTGGGCCCAAACCGGCCACCCCCAATAGGCCAAAAGAGCAGCCCCTAGGGCAGCCACACCCGTCGGGCCAGCCACCAGCTCCGGCAAAAACAGCTCGGAAGCAATGAGAACCAACCCAAGGCTAATCCAAGGCCAAACCATAAAACCCAGGGATCCCACCACCTTCAGTATGGCTTAAAGCGCCTGGATTCTGGGTAGGGGTTTGTTGCCGAGCTGCCAGCTAGCTGCCTAGGCGGTAGTTCTCCAAAAACTGTAAGGGATCCACCTCTGCTTGGGGAGGGTTCTTGGGTAGGTTCTTGGATTCGGCAATCCGCATCAAGGTCTCCCAGTCGGTGTTCATGACGAAGGCCACTGCTTGCCGGGCCGCCTCTCGGTGGGGGCAGGCGTCGCCCAAGACACAGCCATCTCGGCAGAGAGTGGCGCAGTCGTGCTCAGTGCTCTTGAGAGTTGGGCCAGCCATGATGTCGTTTTCTCCTAGGGTTTTACATTTTCTTCAGAATACCTGACCTGAAGAGAATCTTGCGCCTGTTGGGGATCGGAAGGGGCGCAGATAGCCTGGAGGAGGTGAGAAGACCGGTTAAGCCTAGAGGAGCAGGGGTCTTATGGAGTTTTCCCAACTGCAAGTGCTGGTGGAGCGGGCTCTGGAAGATAAGAAGCTAACCCGCAGCGAGGTGGATCAAATCATCGCCGCCATCCGGGCCGATGGCAAAATCTCCCCGGAAGAGATGAACTTGCTGGAGTCCATTCGCGAGAAGGTACTGCGCCGAGAGATTCAGGTGGTGGAAGAGTGAAGGGCCGGGATCCCTTTCTGCAGGTAGAGGGTGACCTCGCTGCGGTTGTGAAACAGGTGGCGCGCCCTCACCACCGGGAAGGCGCTGCCCAAGATGTCTAGGGTCTGTCGGAGCACCCGCAGGCGATGCTGGTGGGGGAGCTTTAGGGTCATCACGGCTGCCCCCTGCGGCTCCAGATGAGGGGCAAAGGCCGCCATTAGATGGGCAGAGGCGCGGCCATCCATGCGCATGTCGTTGAGAATGAGGTGAAACCGCCCTGCGCAGCGGGCTAGGTAGGTTTGGGCGCTAAGGCGGTAGTGGCAAATGCCGGCATCGGAGCGGAGACGCTCGTCCAGTTCTGCCGGATCCACGGCCGTCACCTGCTGGCCATGCAGGCGCAAAATGCGCGACCAGCCCCCTGGCGCTGCCCCCAGATCTAAAGCCTGCCCCCCTGGGTGCAAAGGGATGCGAAACACCTGGATGGCTTCTAGCAACTTGAACTCAGAGCGGCTAATCTGACCGGGATCGCGGCGGAAGCGGTGAATGCCGCCGGCCCAGGTGGAGAGGTTTTGCGCCGCCCGCGACAGGCCCAGCCAAGCTCGGATCCCTGTCAGGTTGGCCAGGATCACCACCGAGATCACCTGTTGGGGATCCCTGACCTGCAGCGGCGCCCCCACTGCTGCCGCCACCTGGGCTGCTAGGGCTGCGTTGACCTGAAAGGGCTTGACGTTGAGCTTGCCAAATAGGCGCGTCTGTACAGAAAAGCTGAGGGCAGGGTCGATGGCCGCCAACAGCTCTTCGTCTAGACAGAGTTGCGTCAGGGATCCCTCGTCCAGCCGAAACTCCCGCTGGATGGGGCAGATGTGGCGCAAAAAAATAGGGGGGTTGGCCTGCCAGGCCTGGGCAAGGTCGGCAAAGGAACGCTGACTGCACACCCACACTAGGCCAGGTGCCTCTGGCAAAGGCTGAAGGACGGCCTCGGGATCCGCCGCCGCAATTTCCCGCCTTGCCAGATCCAGAAAATCGGGGTCGGCGCTGCCCAGCCACAGGTGAGTAGCGGGGGGAAGAAACCTGCTCACTGAACCCGCTGCCATTGCAGATAGGGCAAGGAAGCAGCCACCTCTTGAATCCGCTCCCGGGCAGCCAGCAATTGTCCGGTGGCATCCCACGTCCCCTGCACCAGCATTTGCCAGGCCCCCTGCGGGATTTCAACAGCAGCGGCCTTGTCCTCCCAACGCACCTGTTTGTTGAGCAGATCCAGCGTTAACTGGAGCTGCGGGTTTCTGACCACTGCCTCCTGGAGAGTGTGGATCACGCTGGCGGGTGCTGTTACACAGGGGATCCCCAAACTCAGGCAGTTGCCGAAAAAGATTTCGGCAAAGCTTTCGCCGATGAGGGCGCGGATCCCCCACTTGGCCAGAGCTTGGGGGGCGTGCTCCCGGCTGGAGCCACAGCCAAAGTTGGCGTTGACCAGCAAGATCTCTGCCCCCTGGTACTGAGGCAGGTCAAAGGGATGCTGGCCGGCAGCTTGGGCACGGTCGTCGGCAAATACATGCTGGCCCAAGCCCTCAAAGGTAACGCACTTCAAGAAACGAGCCGGGATGATCCGGTCGGTGTCGATGTCGTTGCCCACCAGCGGGATCCCACGGCCCGTGATGGTCAAAACTTCGCTTGGCATGGGAATTGCAGTGAACTTCTGGACTCAAAAGCTGGGAATTGGCTTCAGGGTTTTGCAGGGTATAGCCTGGGGCAGCCTGCCAAACTCTGCTTGAGCGACGGGGCAAGCCTTGAGAACAAGTGCTAGAAACGAAACATCCAGCTCGGCTAGCGGCGGTAAACTTGGTTTTCCAGGTTGCGCACCTGCCGCTCCAGCCGATCTAGCCGCCCGCGCAGCTCGTCCATTTCCGATTGGCGAGGAACACCCAAATCCTGCAGGACGTTGCGCACCTGACGCTGCACGTAAGACTCCAGGTTGCTCTGCTCGGATTTCACCTGGTTGAGCAGGTTGTTGATGACGTTGGATGCCTCTTCTGGTTTGAGCTGACCTTTCTGCACCAGCTCGTCAGCAGCCTTTTTCAACTGCTCCGCCAGCAGAGCGGTGGTGCCCACGCCCATTAGTAAGAGCTGACGTAAGATACTGTTATTGTCCAACGCTGCCCTCCAGAGAATGCTTGCCGAAGGTACGGGCTTCTATGACTACTTATTCTCCTCAGTTTGCCCTCAACTTCGCAACCGGGTCGGCCAGCTTCCCGCTTTCGGCAGAGGGGGCACGGGAGTGGCACAGGGCTTTGCAAACCCTTTTGGAGCGGCTCAAAGTGGGGGCAAGCGGCCTCCAACGCCAGCCCCAGGCGCCGATTGAGTTTCACCATTCCGCCCCAAACTTGTACTTGGAGATGTTCTGCAATCCCAATATCTGGCCCGGCCCCTACGCCGCCAAGGTGTTAGTAACGTTGAAAACAGGGGCATTGCGCCTTTCTATTGAAGTAGAGTTCTCCCGCCTGCAAGAAGACCTCAGCCAGTACCTGGAGTCTCTGAGATGAGCGAAGGCCGACACACTTTGGGCGAGGATCCGGCGGTTATTGCAGTAACGGAGCTGCTGGTTGAGCCGCCAGGTGGGATCCCTGGCCAGATGGAGACAGTTTCTCTCACTTGGCACGATCGCCAGCGCTCTCGGCAGCGGCTGGTGAGTGACCGAGGCACGGCAATCCAGTTGATGCTGCCCCGCGGCACCCACCTTCACGATGGGGATCTGCTGTATGCAGACGCCCAGCGACACATTCGAGTCAAGGCCCAGGCGGAACCGGTGCTTGTCATTCAACCTGAAAATGTCGTTCAAATGGGCCAGGTGCTTCACCAACTGGGCAACTGGCATCGCCCGGCCCACCTTTCTCCCCAAGGGCAGATCCTGGCGCTGGAGGACGAGCCGCTGCGGGATTGGCTAACCCACCTAGGGATCCCGTTCCATTCGGAGATGCGGGTCTTCGAGCCCAACCTCTTGGCCCATAGCCATTGATGGCTATTGCAAGCCTTGCCAACGACACGTAAACTACCCGGCTCCGACCGCTAAGCGGTAGGGAGCGGGCTTCTGGTAGCCCTGCAATTGGCAAGCCAACCACGGACCTCTAGGCCGGTTTACAGCGACCCCCAAAAGGGCAATCATGTTGGCACCGTTAAAATCTGCATCCCCTTCCCAGCCACAGGCCGGGTTCACACAACGAAAATGCTTCCCTTCCCGCTGCCCAAGCCAGAAGCACTGGTGGCAGGTCTGCGAGCTGTAGGCAGGCGGCACCACCACAACCTGGATCCCTGCTCTGGCGGCCTTGTAGTGCACAAATTGCCGCAACGGGTAAAACGCCCAACTGTTCGCCCGCCGCCGCTCGACTTTACTACGCGACTGTTGATTGGTACGTTCTCTAATTCCAGTCAAGTCCTCCAAGGCAATAAAACGGTGGGTGGCCAGTGCCCTAGCAACAATGGACTTGGAGATGCGATGGTTCACCCAAGCTTGAAAGCGCCTCTCCCGACCAGACAGCCGTTGCAACAGCTCCCGACACCTGCGCCGAGAACTGCGTGTGCCCTTGCTGGCCTTGCGTTGCAGAGCCGCTCTCAACCGGGAGTAGTGGTCTCTGACCCGGTTCAGCTGCTGTCCATTCCAGTTCTCTCCCTCAGAGGTATGGGCAATATCTCTCCTACCCAAGTCCACGCCAATCGCCTTGACGGCGCTCTCCGGTTCCGGTACCTCAGATTCCACGCAAATCTGGGTGAAGTAGGAACCGTCTTGGCGTTTGACCAACGTGGCCGCTTTGGGATGAGAACCCGCCAGCATCCCGCGCTGGTAGGAGCCAACATCCAGCTCAAAGCGTTCGCATCCCTCAACGGTGGTCAGCGACACCGTCCAGTCCTTCTCCCGGAAAGAGAAGATGCGGGCATCGTAGGTAACAAAGCCGCCCTTGAACGCTTTGACCGGACGATTCTTTTGCCGGGCAACCTTGCGGGCAGCGGCCAGCCTTC
>NZ_JANSJA010000155.1:0-859 GCF_047462335.1 Synechococcus sp. H60.1 | reverse complement strand
CCTACCTGCCCAAGGGGGTGATCGATCCCCATGAGCTGCCTGCCGGATCCCAGCGAGCTGGCAAGCGACCGGAGGAGATTCTGGCGGAAATGAGAGCTGCCAAAGAGGCGAAAGCGGCCAAGGCTGCCGTGGAATAGGGATCCCCTGCACTCAGCACTGCTGTCCCTCACCCCCGACCCCTCTCCCAGGAGGAGAGGGGAGCTGGATTCTGCTTTAAGAAGGTGTTTTGTGGCTACTATGGCTGTTTAAACTTGTGGGGCTCACTTGTCTGCAAGGTAGGGAAAAGTTTTCTGGATCCCTGAGTCAAGAACTTGAATGGGGGCGTCCAGGACGGATGGATGCCAGCTTTAGCCAACCTCAGGGAAAGGAAAAGGTAAACCTGCCTGCCGAGCCAGGAGAGGTAGCCGCTCCGCTGAAGGTTTGTGCGGCGCTTCCGCTTTTGCGAACTGTTACGGTAAAGGGAATGGGATCAGTTCCTTTGGAGCAGCGTTTGAACAATTCCACTGCCACGACGTATGAGCCTGTAGGAGGAGCGGAAGCCCAAAAGACATTTTCAACAGGGCTCGTTGTGACTTCAACACACTCGCGATTGGCATCTGCCTCTAGCGTCCCGCCAGAAGGAATGCTTGGCTTTAAGAAAAACACCGTCTGCTGCGTGGGATCCGTAACAAACAGGTTTAGGTCATCAATAGTCTTCCAGGTCAGGGTGATCTGAAGTGGGGGGGAAGTCTGAGTTGGGGTGGGCGTAGGAACGGGAGTCGCTGTCGGCGTGGGGGCTCGGTAAGGCTTCTGGCTCTGCCGACGCTGTACGATGGGTATAGCTGTCGGGGGGCCGTATCTTTTATAAATATGAGTCGGG
>NZ_JANSJA010000154.1:0-859 GCF_047462335.1 Synechococcus sp. H60.1 | reverse complement strand
TGGAGCCATGGCTCAAAGACGTCAAGGTCATCTATGTGGAGTTTGGCTCGGAGCAAGACCGCAAGCAGATTGACCAGATGCTGGATCCTTCTCACATGATCTGACAGGGGATCATTTCTCGAGGTAATCGGGGCTGTTTGTGCTACCTGAGTAGAAGCTGCATCCCAGAAGGAGCTAATGACTAAAACGGGAGAATGAGCCATGGAAAATCTCATGACGGAAGCCTTACAACCCCGCGTTCTCCTGAGCTGGCCTACTTCACCAGATTATGTTCCACCTATAATCCTCTCCAATCGACAAGTAACCTTGTGCCCTCAGGGAAGAGCTAAGGTCTGGAGGCTTGGCTTTTTCTATGTTACCGAAGACTTGATTGAGTGCCCTCAGAGAGATTATGACCTCTACGAGTTCGTACAGCGAACAGATCAAATTGAAGATAAAGAGTTTGATCTAGTCATAGTTTGGACTGCTAGCACTGAGCATAGCAACCCCTTCAACACCAAGAAGTTCGGCTGTCCAACTGTCCTGCTGGCTGGAGATACCCATCATCATGAGTTCCCTATCACTCACCTTTTGACCTACTGGGCTACTGAAGGCTTTGATTATGTGGCTACTGCCTACAACCGTCATCACCTCCACTGGTTTGCTGCAGCGGGAGTCAGAGATTTAGCGTGGCTGCCCTTGATCTCGATGCGCACTGTCACTCACGCCTGGTCAGCAACGAGAGAAAGCAGAGTTGTGTTCGTAGGACATTTGAGTTCTATTTTTCATCCTAGACGCTGTCGACTGGCTCTCTTATACAAATCTCCGAGACCACGAGACGGCATCCTATGTCCTTATGCCGCATGATGATTAAAAAAAA
>NZ_JANSJA010000153.1:0-8926 GCF_047462335.1 Synechococcus sp. H60.1 | reverse complement strand
CCTTCGTGGCTCTGGCCCAAATCGATGCCAAGCGGGCCTTGTCCTATCTGGTGAGCGCCTACATGGGCTTGATCTTTGTAGCAGTGGGCACAGGACACACCCAACAGGCCTACCAACTGCTGCTTACCTATGCGCCGGCGATGGCCTTGCTGGTGATGGCGCTGGGTATGGTGATCTGGAACAGCATTACCCAGGATCTGCGCTACCTGGGGGGCTTGTGGTCGCGGCGGCCCATCTCCGGCCTGTGCTTTTTGACGGGGATGGCCGGCATGGTGGCTCTGCCGCCTTTTGGCTCCTTCTGGGTGTTGACAGATTTGTGGCAGCAGTTGGCGCAATCGGGGCAGGTGCTGTGGGCGGCAGTGGTGCTGGTTACCAATGCGGTGACGGCGCTGGGGCTGACGCGGGTCTTCGGCCTGGTTTGGGGGGGTAAGCCGCAGCAGATGAGCGAGCGTTCCCCAGAGGTGCATTGGCCAATGATGTTGCCCAGCACAGTCACCATGGGAGTGGCGCTGCACATGCCTATAATCCTGGCGGCGCTGGATCTCATTCCCACCCTAGAAGGGATCCCCGTTGGAGTGATGACGGGATCCAGCTTGGCGGGCATCGCCTTGGGAGCCTGGCTGTACCTACCGCGGGAGCGGCGGCCGGTGGACTGGGCTTTCTTGGCCGACTGGCAGGACCTGCTGGCCAACGACTTCTACACTCCCAAGCTCTACCGAGCCAGTGTGGTGTTTTTGGTGCGCATCATCTCTGATGTCACGGCTCTCTTTGATCGCTACGTGGTGGACGGCTTGGTGAATTTGACCAGCTTGGTGGTGCTGGCAGGCGGCCAAGTCCTGAAATACACCACCTCCGGCCAGTTGCAGGCCTATGTGCTGACCATTGTGGTGGGGGTGGCCTTGCTGGGTTGGTGGTTTTCTAGGCTTGGGTAGATCGAGGGGGTAGAAACCATGCTGAGTGCCTTGATTGTGTTGCCGATCTTGGGATCCCTGCTCCTGTTCCTGGGCTTGGGAGGGCGAAAGCTGGCGGTGGTCTTGGCCGCGATCCCGCTGGCCATCTCCCTGTTCCTATTTACCCGCTTCGACTTGCAGGCGACCGGCTTGCAGTGGGAGCAGCGGTGGGATTGGATCCCGCCAATTGGGCTGAGCTACTCCCTGGGCTTGGATGGGCTGTCTTTGTTGATGGTGGCCCTGAACGGGCTGCTCACCCTCATCGCCATTCTGACGGCGGAGCCGGAAGTGAAGCGGCCCAATCTCTTTTACGGCTGCATTTTGCTCATGAGCGGGTCGGTCAACGGGGCTTTTGCCGCTCAGAACCTGCTCTTGTTTTTCCTCTTTTACGAGCTGGTGCTGATCCCGATTTACCTGCTTATTTCCATCTGGGGCAGCCCCAAGCGGGATTACGCCGCCATCAAGTTTTTGATTTACACCGCTGTCTCTGCCATCTTCCTGTTGGGGGCGTTTTTGGCCATCTACTGGCTAGGGGATCCCCATACCTTTGAGCTGGCCGAGATTCGCATTAGCTCTCTGGGCCCTGCTGCCCAAACCTTGACACTCTTGGCGTTGATTGTGGCTTTTGGCATCAAGATGCCGCTGGTGCCTCTCCACACCTGGCTGCCCGACGCCTACGGCGAGTCTTCGCCGCCGGTGGCGATCCTGCTGGGTGGGGTGCTCTCCAAGTTGGGCACCTATGGTCTGTTTCGCTTTGGGCTGCAGTTGTTTCCCCAAGCTTGGGCCGATCTGGGCGAGATCCTGGCCTGGTGGGGGGCCATTGCTGTGCTGTCGGGAGCTTTGGCAGCCATCGCCCAAAAAGACATCAAGCGCATGGTGGCCTACAGCTCCATTGGCCATATGGGCTATATCCTGCTGGGCATGGCGGCGGCCACACCGATTAGCCTGACGGGGGCGATGGTGCAGATGATCTCCCACGGCCTGATTTTGGCGCTGCTGTTTGATCTGGTGGGCCTGGTGGAGCGCAAGGTGGGAACGCGGGATCTGGACGTGCTCAACGGCCTGCTCAATCCCCTGCGCGGCCTGCCCACCGTGAGTGCCCTGCTGATTTTGGGCGGCATGGCCAGCGCCGGGATCCCGGGCTTG
Organism: Synechococcus sp. H60.1; assembly: GCF_047462335.1. Taxonomy (NCBI): domain Bacteria; kingdom Bacillati; phylum Cyanobacteriota; class Cyanophyceae; order Synechococcales; family Synechococcaceae; genus Synechococcus; species Synechococcus sp. H60.1. Next base: position 6,830 of record NZ_JANSJA010000153.1, on the reverse strand, counting down.
GTGGGCTTTGTGGCGGAGTTTTTGATCTTCCAGGGCAGCTACCAAGATTTTCCCTTGCCCACCTTGATCAGCATCTGCGGCACCGGCTTGACGGCGGTGTATTTTGTAATCCTGCTCAACCGCACCTGCTTCGGCAAATTGGACAACCGCACCGCCTACTACCCGCGGGTGCAAGGTTGGGAGCGGATCCCGGGCTTTATCTTAACTGCCTTGATCGTCTGGTTTGGGATCCAGCCTATGAACCTGGTGAAATGGCCGCAACCGTTGGCGTTTACTCTATCCACCCAGGTGGCTCAGGCCCAAACCCTCATCCTGGCCTCAGCCGGTGACTTTGCCCATTCTCCCTAGGTCACCTTCTCGGGAGGCGATCAAAGCAATCGGAGAACTTCCAGGAAGCGTCCAAGACCGAATTGAGATCTCGACGCATAGCCTCAAGGATCCAGAGCTTTTGAAGAGTTGGAGACTTCTTCCATGACGACAACCCTCACAACCCGCAAGCTTCCCCCTTCTACCCACCCTTTTGCGGATGTAGTCCACCGCCTCGAAGCGGGGGGATCCATGCTGCCGGATACGCCGGAAAACCTGATGCAAATTATCGGCCTTTACAAAGCCTATGCGGTGCCGATGGACTTCTACTGGCGGGATCTGCTCTACATTGCCGAGCAGGTGTTTGTGGATCCCTTGCCCTTTTTTAAGTACATCATTCCCGAAGAATACCTAAAGCTGGCCAATCACTACGCGGGAGATAATGCCGATTTGCGCATTTGGCGCGGCCCCGCCACGGCCCACCCGGAACTTCTGGAGTTCATGGAAAAAGGGGAGCTCAAGCGCAAGCTGCCGCGGATTTTGCATCACCTCTGGCATGACCGCATCAACATGGAATTTGCCGAAGAATGTATGCGGGCCATGCTCTGGCACCGGGATATGGGGGGCCTGTTGGATCCCTACATGGATTCGGAAGAGTACAAGCAAAATGCCGACCGCGCCATCCGCGCCTACTGTCAGGGTAATCCTCTCTTGACCGGCCTGTACAAGCTCTTTCCAGACATGTTTCTGGAACTCTGCCGCCAGGCCACCATGTATTCGGTGCTGGGCCTGTTTTGGGAGGTGATGGCTCCCGTCTTTTTTGAGATGAGCGATCTCTATGACGAGGGCAAAATCACCAGCGTGCCGGAGGCAATGAACTTTTTGGTCAACGGAATCTTCGCCATTGCCGGGCGGCCCATCTACCACCGGGTGCGCATTCGCGGAGAATGGTACGATATTGTGCCCAAATCCAAGGGATTTACCTGGCTCTACGAGGCGGCTTTCCCCTACGTAGAGGCTGTGTTCTATCGCACCTCTCCCTTCCGCGGCACCAAGTCCTACAACGCCCAGGCCAACGAAGTTCCCACCAACCAGTTGGACTTCCACTATGGGATCCTCTACGCCGACAAGTTTCCGGTGGCCACTGCTGGGATCCCGCCGACGCTTTTGCACCAGGATATGTACCACTTTTTGCCCCAGTATTTAGTGGAGTATTACCGCAAGCATTGCCGCGGTGAAGATGACATGCTGATCCAGCTTGGGATCAGCTTCCAGCGCTCCATGTACAACGTTACCTCAGCCGTGATCCAGGCGGGGAGGGCAGCTTTTCTCTATCCTTTGGACGATCCCAATCCGCGGCATTTGATGATGAACCGCCGTTATTTTGAGGGACAACTCAATCGCTTCACCCGACCAGAATACGGGATCCGAGAAGCAGCCCGCCTGGCCTACATTCAGGATCAGAACTATCGCTAGCCGACTTCAAGTGCCAGGCATTGACCCTTCCCCTTCTCGATTGTGTTCAGGCTAGGTAGCTCTGCAACTGCCTGTTTCTTTGGCTTTCCTATCATCCCAACTTTCAGAAAATAAGGATCTCGGCCATGCCTGATATTGTCGATATTGCCGTTTCTGCTGAGGGTTTCTCCACCCTAGTTACAGCCGTGAAAGCGGCAAACTTGGTGGATACTCTGAAAAGCCCCGGCCCCTTTACGGTTTTCGCCCCCACGGATGCAGCTTTCGCCAAGTTGCCCCCCGGCACCATTACCACCCTGGTGCAAAACATCCCCCAACTGACGCGCATCTTGTGTTACCACGTGGTGCCCGGTCGCCTGAAAAAGGCGGATCTGGCTAAGTATCGAAGTGTAGGCTCCGTGGAGGGATCCCCCATCGATCTGTTTATCGAAGGGGATGTGTTTGAAGTGAACAATGCCACCGTTATCCAGGCAGATATCGAGGCGGACAACGGCATCATTCACGTCATCGACACCGTGATCCTGATGCGCCCCCACTGGTTCTGGCCGATCATGCTCTCGGGAGAAACAGGGAAAAGCGAGGGCCAAAGCTTTGCTAGCGACCGCAGAGTCGATACACCGGCAAGGTGAAATGAAAACTGCTGCCCTTGCCCAGGATCGATTCCACCCAAATCTGGCCATAGTGGGCACGCACAATGCGACGGCAAAGGGAAAGGCCGATGCCATAGCCTTCCTGCTGTTGGTCGCGGGATAGGCGCACCGCATCGGAGAAGATGTTCTCTTGGTCGGCTTCCGGGATCCCAGGGCCGGTGTCGCTGACGGTCACCTGTACCTTTTGGCTGGTGCGGTGGAGGATGTTGAGGCGGATGGATCCCCCGGCGGGAGTGTACTTGATGGCATTGTCCAACAGGTTGAAAATAACCTGGCGGATCTTGTCGGGATCCACGTGAACTGTGGGCAGATCCACCGGAATATCGGCTTGAAACTGCAATTGCTTGGCTTGGATGCGAGGCAGTAGCTCCTCGATCACTGGCTGGCATAGGCTGGCCAACTGAGTTTCCACGGCTCGAATCCGCAGCTCCGAGGCACTGCCACGGGCCGACTCAAGAATGTCGGTGATCATGCTGTCCATCTTGCGCAATTGCTGGCGGGCATGCTCGAACAACTGCCGCTCCACCGCCTTGTCCAGGGATCCCTCTCGCCCTTGCTGTAGGGTTTCGACCGCCAGGGCTGTAGCCGTCAGGGGGCTGCGCAAATCGTGAACCAGCATGGCCAGAACGCGGTCTTTGAAGTCCAACTGCTCCCGCAGTTGGGCGCGCTCCTGGCGCAGCGAAAACACCTCTTCCGACATTTGCAACAACGCCTCGGTGGTTGGGGGAGGAGCAGGATCTTGACCCGCCTCTTCCTGGTGGGAAACCAAAGCCGCCTGACCCTGCCAGCGGGGCCACCACACTTCCAACTGCGTCGCCAGATCTTCGCCTGCCAAGACCTGAGCCGGCAGAGGCTCCGCTTTCACCAAGGCTGGCGTCACCACTAACTTGTAGTGCTCTGCTAGGTAGGGGTGCTCCTCCAGCGGTACCACCTTCAGATGGGCAGGATACTGGCCGGGCAGCCCCTGGATGTGCCGACGCAATTGCTCCGCCAGTTCCTCGATATTGGCTCGACCCTGAGCAAACAACAGTAAGCGAATGCCAGAGCGGGTGGAGGTGCGATCTAGCGAAGTTTGCATAGGCCAAAGTCCCAAGGGCCAAAGATGAAGTCTGCAGCAGAGGTTGCCGCCGACAAAACCGGGATCCCTCGCTGCCTGTTCTTTACCTTCCTAACACTTGGGAAAAGTTTAGGAGGGAACATCAAAGGTAGTAAACTCAGTGAAACAGGTAGGCTAGCCCTACCAACACTGCCAGCAACCCTGCTGTTGTCAGGGTGAAGTGCAGGAGAGAGGTTTTGCCTTTACGTACCATGTTGCGCATGGCCAGGCGGGTATAGCTCACCTGGGGCGAGGATCCCTCCTCAACGGGGGTGGAGCTGACAGGAGAGGGCTGTGACATCGGGATGGCCGGAACAAAAGCTGAGCACTACCTTTAACCTAGCTCAATCCGCCCATGTTGTTGATAAATACCCCCCCTGCCTCCCAGAGCCCTGGCTCAGTCAAAGTGGCAAGGGATCCGCAGGCACTGCTGCAACAGCTCCTGGTAATCCCGTCCGTCCATGAGAAAAGCCCCAAAGCGAGCCAGGTGCGGGTTCATCAACTGGGCATCGAAGAGACGAAAGCCCCGCGCCCGCAGGTGTTCCACCAGCTTGACCAGCGCCACCTTCGAAGCGTTGGGAATGCGGTAAAACATGGATTCGCCGATAAAGGCTGCCCCCAAAGCAATGCCCAGGATCCCGCCTGCTAAGGTGTCTCCCTGCCAGGTCTCAAAGCTGTGGGCAAACCCCGCCCGGTGCAGGGCAAGGTAGATCTGCTTTAACTGCGGGCTAATCCAGGTTTTCGGACGAGCAGCGCAGCCCTCCACCACCTGCTCAAAAGCACGGTTGATCCGCACCTGAAAGCAACCGCTGCGCAGCAAAGGCCGCAGCGAACGGGGACAGTGAAACCGCTCGTCCAAAGGGATTAGTGCGTGCTGCTCAGTGCCATACCAGGCCAGGGATCCCGTTTCTTCGTCTGCCATCAGGAAGTAGCCCTGGGCATATCCGGCCAGAATAGCGCCTATGTCCATGGGCCTCCCTCAAGATTGCCATTCCGGCGAGAGGCTGGCGAAATCCCCCGCCTCGACCTTGGGGTGACAATCCACGCAGCTGCTTACTCGCACTGGCGTAGGAAAGTCCACTTGCGGGTGCAAAGCGCGGAAGTAGCGAGACTCAGCCAGGCGATAGGGCACCGGTTCCCCTTGGCGCAGGGGACGGGAATTAGGCCGCAAATAGCCCCAAGCCAGTTGTAAAGCCACGCCGGTCAAGGGCTGGATCTGCTGGCCGTAGTGGCCGGGATCCTGTAGCAGCCGTCGCCAGGTTTCGGTGGGTAACACCTGAGCGGGCAGCGCCACATGGCAAGTGCCGCAACTGCGCACGTATTGGGCCTGCTCCAACTGGGCCTGGGTGAGGCCCTGCTGCGCTTGCGTCAGGGATCCCATCCATCCGACCAGAAGGACGATCAGGCCAAAAAGCCAAAATCGCCGCTGTCGCTTTCCCAAGGGAGCCATGCTCTCAGACCAAGGTCAATGCCTTCCCAATCTAGACCAGCCTGCGAAAGATCCAGGCCCAGTTCCTGGAATTGGCTTGGCCTATCTTTGCAGAAACTCCAGAAAATCCCCCCCACCCATTGGGGATCCCCTGCCCCATCGCAGCATTTCTTGGCGCATCTCTCGCGTCGGCTGGGTCTAAAATAGCGGGGCTGCGGACTTTCCCTCGAGTTGTTCGTATGGACCTGCCTAACCTACTCTGGCCAGACCCCGGCGAGATCCCGGCTCCGCCCCAGCCGGGGATCCTGGGCATCTTGGCTTCCGGCAACGGCAGCAACTTCGAGGCCATCGCCCAAGCCATCGATGCCGGCGAGCTACGGGCGCAAATTGCCGTCGTGATCACCAACAATCCAGACGCCTACGTGCGGCAGCGGGCGCAGCGAAGAGGGATCCCTTGTATTCTGCTCAACCATCGGCACTATTCCAGCCGGGAGGCGCTGGACATGGCCATCTTGCAAGTGCTCCAGGAGCATCAGGTGGAGTGGGTGATTATGGCCGGCTGGATGCGCTTGGTGACCCAGGTGTTGCTGTCCGCCTACCCGGAGCGGGTTTTAAACCTCCACCCCAGCCTCTTGCCCAGCTTCAAGGGCCTGCGGGCCGTGGAGCAGGCGCTGGAGTACGGCGTGAAAATCACCGGCTGTACCGTCCACCGGGTTACGTTGGAAATGGATAGCGGCCCCATCGTGGCGCAAGCAGCCGTACCGGTTCTGCCGGAAGATACGGTGGAATCCCTTTACCGGCGCATCCAGGCCCAGGAACACCGCCTCTACCCGCTGGCCATCCGCCTCTGCCTGGCCGAGGGATCCCGCCTCCCCAAGTTCTCGGAGAAGCGGCACAATTGAGGGTGAGCCCGCTGCTGGCGCCCCCTATGGCCGAAATCTCGCCGTTGCTCGTTTTCGACAGTCCTGCGATCCTGGCCGGTCGCCCGGCTCTATGGCAGGAATGGGCCCGTTTTGGGGTGTGTGTGCTGCCCCAGGGGGTGATGGCGGAGCTAGAACGCCTGAGCCGACAGGCTATTGTTCCCGCAGAAGAATCGACAGCGCGCGCCTTCTTGCGCCACTGGCCGAGTTTGGGATTTGCCGTCTCAGAAGCCCGCGCCTTAGTGGGCGAAGCCAACACCGGCAAGCAGTCGCTGCGAGTCCGCCTGGAGCAGGCCATTGCCGAGTGCGCCTATGCCCTGGCTCAACAGCAGCCGGGATCCCTGGTGGTGGTGGTGAGCAACGACCGGCCCTTGGTCGAGCGAGTGCAGGAGCTGGGCCTTGCCAACCTCTGTGCTATCTCTCTGGCCGAGCTCAACCGGTGGATACGCCAGCGCCAGCGCCCCCAGGCCGTGGTTATGGCTTGGAAGCGGCTGCCAGGGCCTCCCATTCCCGCTACTCCGTTGCGTCCCTCCCCAACTTCTGCAAAACCACCCTCCCCCGCCCAAAAGGGATCCCAAGCTGTTCAACGCAGATCTCCGGTTGGATTCGCCTCCAAAAGTGTGCAAAACTCGCTGGCGCTGCTGTTGGCTTTGGCTTTCTTCTCGGCAGCAGGGTTGCTGGCCTGGCGTTTGCTGGATCCCGCAGGGAGCGAAGGGATCTGGCGGCGGCTGCCCCTGTCTCGGATCCCCTGGCTGCGGGATCTCTAGCCGCCTTGCCGGCAGCAGCCCAAACAGGCGTATGCTAGGGTGAAGGCTTTCTCAAAACCAGTCCCCACCCATGACGGCAACAGCTGACCTTTGGCCCCAGCTCTTGGGCCAACTGCTGGAGCGGCAATCCCTCAGCGAGGCCCAGGCGGAGCAGCTTATGAACGGCTGGTTGCACAACCAAGTGCCGGA
>NZ_JANSJA010000152.1:0-864 GCF_047462335.1 Synechococcus sp. H60.1 | reverse complement strand
AAGGGGAACCGACTACCCGCTGCCGCTGCCCTTCTACGCCCCTTCTCAGTTTCCAATTTCTAGGGATCCCCCCGAAGGGGAACCGTAGTGATTGGGAGGACGCTATGCACCCCTACTGGCTCGAGTTTCCAATTTCTAGGGATCCCCCCGAAGGGGAACCGCTAGAGCTCATTGAGTCTAACTGTAACCGGTTCAACATAAATTGTTTCCAATTTCTAGGGATCCTCCCGAAGGGGGAACCCAAAGGGCGTAAGGTCTACAAACTGGGAACCCACAAAGTGTTTCCAATTTCTAGGGATCCCCCCGAAGGGGAACCTCGAACAGGCCAACTCCGGGCTGCCCATCTACCGGTAGCCCAGGTTTTCAATTTCTAGGGATCCCCCCGAAGGGGAACCAAGAGAGTTCTGGTCGTCTACTGCTTCCTAGACAAAACGTTTCCAATTTCTAGGGATCCCCCCGATGGGGGAACTCTGCTCCTTTGTCTTACAAGGAGGACGAGATGTTTGAGTTTCCAATTTCTAGGGATCCCCCCGAAGGGGGAACATGCCGTTCGAGAACTGGATGCAATCGAGCTAGACGTTTCCAATTTCTAGGGATCCCCCCGAAGGGGGAACGAGCTACACTGTTCCCTAAGGGACAGAGGGTGGAAGAAGAGGGGTTTCCAATTTCTAGGGATCCCCCCGAAGGGGGAACACAATCAGAAACGCACCGGAGCGTGACAAACTCCGGTTTACCTAGTTTCCAATTTCTAGGGATCCCCCCGAAGGGGGAACTTGTAGGCACTTGCATAAACCTTAGGGTCTCCCTTCGGGAGGTTTCCAATTTCTAGGGATCCCCCCGAAGGGGAACCCGCCACCCAACCTC
>NZ_JANSJA010000151.1:0-8983 GCF_047462335.1 Synechococcus sp. H60.1 | reverse complement strand
CCTGAGGGAGAGGGGCTGGGGGTGGTCGCGTGAGCGGCGCGGAGCGCTTGGGCTGACTCCCTGAGGGAGAAGGGCTGGGGGTAGTCGTGTCGGGTAGTTTACTTAAGGTTATCCGCTTGCTCCGGCAAGTCGGGATCTGCCAACTTTAGGAGGGCAAGCCGCGCATCGTCCCGCACTCCCCAATCGGGATCGCGGCTGGCGCTTGTCAGCAACTGCCTTTTCAACATCGCGTAAACGGTGGGATCCTCGAGAGCCAGTCTCACCTGTTGCCCGAGGATCCCCAGGCTCCAGGCACAGTTGCCGCGGACTGCCGCCACCGGATCGTGGGCCAAACCCCGACAGAGGGCTGCCGCTACCTCCTGCAGAGCCGGGCCGGACAACACCTGAGCTTGGGCCAATTGTCCGAGGGCGCTGGCCGCCCAAAGCCGCACTGCCGCGATATCTTCAGCCAATACTTCCAGCAACACCGGATAGGCGCGGGGATCCTTAGCATTGCCCAGGGCCCACACCAGGCCTTTGCGTACATAGCCATTCCAATCCCGGCGCAGGCCTTGGATCAGCACTTCCACCTCAGCGGGATCCGGATTGCGACCCAGGGCATAGGCCGCTCCCACCCGCACCAACGGGCAGGGATCCCTGAGCAAAGCCAATAGGCGCGGGATGGCGCGGGGTTCTTCGATCTCACAGAAGGCGCGGGCTGCCTGCATCCGCAAACGGGGATCCGGATCCTGCAACTGCTGCAGCATCCGCTCCACATCCACCTCCGGCGGCGAGTGAGGTGGCAGCTCGTCTAGGGGTTCAAGAGGAGAAAAAGCGTCTTCATGCATGAAAAGGCGCCCACAGGTTGCTGGAGAGGGCGAGCACAAAACTCTCCCCTCCCCAAGCCACGACAGCCGAACCAGCAGCAGAGCTGCTGCCTATCATAAACCGCCGGGGGCCGCCGTCTGATCTGCTCCTGCTGGATACCTGAGCAAGTCCGCTCCTTCCAGCACCCGCGCCGAGCGGATCACATCCCCCACCTGGAGGCGCTCCACCCACTCCATCCCCTCGATGACATAGCCGAACACGGCATAGCGCCCATCCAGGATCGGCAGAGCAGAGAGGGCGATATAAAACTGGGAAGAAGCCGAGTCGAGAGGGCTGGAACGGGCCATGGCTACTGCCCCCAAGCGATGGGGCAAGGCCAGCTTGCTCAGGGCGATGGGATCCTCAATCAAGGTGTTGTAGCGGGGATGAGGCTCCCCGCGCACCTGGATCTCCAAAGGGATGGTGCGCAAGCGGTTGCTGCCCGGCTCGGTGGCGCCGCCGGTGCCATCCCCCCGCGGATCCCCGCCCTGCACCACAAAGGGCTGGGGATCTTTCTCCACCCGATGGAAGGTGAGACCGTTGTAAAAGCCCCGCTGCACCAAATCCACAAACTGGCCGGCAGTAAGGGGCGCCTCCTCCCCGTGGATCTCCAAGAGAACCTTGCCCACTCCTTCGGCAGTTTGCACCTCTAACTCCACCACTGCCTTCCCTTGCAGTTGCGGGCGATGGGCGTAGGCCGGCGGGATCCCAGGTAAAGAGTTGGAGGAGAGGGGTGTACGGCGACAAGCGAACAGACCGAGACAGAGGTACCCCAAAGCTAAGCCCAATCCCACTTTGCAGCGGCTCATTCGCCCCAGCTTGGCGAATTTCATCTGCCCCTTCTCCCTTTTTTGATCCAACCTTCCACGGGGATCGCTCTCCCGATGAAAGAAGGATATCTAGCTAGATCCGTTGCGACAACCCCAATTGCAAGGTGACGCTTTGAGCGCCATTGCTTACCCTCACCCCGTAGGGGCTGATGGAGGTGACCCGCCACTCTGCTTTCACCGCCTGGCCAACCGGCACCTGTCGCACCACGTTGTCAATCAGAATCAGAGCCTTAGGATCGCCTGGATCGTGGATCAACCCCACCAGCTTCATCTGCGGCACAGGCTGGGCCCGGATCCGCGCCAACGCCGGCGGAGCGGCTACCCTCGGGGGAGGAGGAGCACTGGTTGCCGCTGCAAGGGTAGGAGCGGCAGCCACCGGCGGAGTTGCAGAGAGTGTTTTCGCCTCCGGCTTGGCCAAGGTTGTCCCAGGTGGCTCCTGAGACGAAACTTCCGCAGATGGATCTCGAGGAGTTCCACCTCCCGCAGATGGGGGCAGGGATGGTTCCTGGGCCAGCAGGAAATCGGAGTTGGGAGAATCGGGGGCCTCAGTCAAAGGATCCCTCAGCCGAGGAGGAGTGGCCTGAGAAAAGACTCCTGGCCGGGGGCGCAGGGTCATCCAGAAGGCTAGCCCTGCCACCAGAGTGGTCGCCAAAGCCAAACCCAGTAGGATCCCTGAGGCAATAGAAGAGCGCCGCAAAGGCAGCGGCGGGCGCGTGCCCCAATAGGGGTACTCTTCCACCAGCCCTTCTTCAAGGCTGTGCTCCAAATCCTCAAGCAGCTCATCCAGCAGGGAATCTGCTTGACCCGTGTAACCCAATGCAGCCCAAGGAGAACGACGGCTCCTGTCTGCCGAAGCATCAAACCCGGACATAGAACCTCCCTTGGCGGTGAGACCCCTAGCCGACAGCAGCCGTCTTCTCACCCCAGCGCCCTCACAGGAGCCGCATTTCCGGGTACTCGGTCAACAGCGCCTCTGCCGACAGGGTGTCTCCTTCCAACTGCGGCGTCCACAGCACTTCGATGGCCACAATTCGCTCCGCCGGAATGGAGGCCAACTGCAGCAGGCACTGCCGCAGATCCGCCGCAGATTTAACTACAGGTAGTGTACCTGAGTTGCCTCGATACGCAACTAGTAGAGTAACGACCAGATACTCGCCGACATCCGGGATTCCGGCAGCAGCGCGTTTCAGAACTGCTTGGGGAACCTGCTGAATCTGGTTGTTGCGGTTGCTGAGGGTTTCGGCGCTGAACTTGCTGCGCTCCTGTAGGGAAGCTTGATAGAACAGAGACTCGGCGCGGGAGAGGGGCAGCTTCTCTGCTTGGGCATGACCATAGGCCCAGTAGTCGCTGTAGCGCATCAAGCCGAGGGTGACCTCTTGCAACAACTGGCTCAGCCCTTCCGGCGATTGGGTATCCGCTTCCAGAGCCAGGGCGTTCATGTCTTTTTGCAGTTGTCGGGCGCTGGCCAGCAGGCCCACTTTTACCTGAGCCACCGTTACCGGCAGGTCAGCAACCCCCTCGTCGCCATCTTCAGAAACAGCCGAGCGCAAGCTGCGCACCAGAAAGCTACCGGCCCCAATCAAGAGCAGCAGTGTCAGCAGGCCGCCACCACCACCCCAGAAAAAGGGCACCACTAGGGGAAACCCAAACCCCCCTCCATAGCTGGGGTACACCGGAGCCGAGCGGGGGGCAGAGAAGGTCGGAGAGCGGAAAGAGCCACCGCCAATGCGACCACCACTGCGGGCCCAGACAGTACTGACAGGAGCCAAAGCCAAGATCAAGGCCAAGGCAACGGCTAGCAAAGGCCGGCAGACGCGACCAATTCGTTTCAGCATGTTCACGGTGTTTTTGTCCATCACGGGGCTAGTCTTCCTCAATTGTATGCTCTTTCCCTAGACAGCAGAGGGCAGGGATCCGATCCCCCAGCCGGCTATTTGAGGTATTCAATCCCTATCGAGATTCTTCATCAATTTCAATTTCCCATCGAGCTCGGGTTAGTTTGACTATCGACAAACTCCGCAGCAGTCGTGTTAGGGTCTGGGAGGTTGCCAGGAGGAGGGGCAATGCAAACTGGAGCAGAAGCTCAAGTCCAGGAGAAAAAAAGGGAAAAGGGAGCCTGGATCCAGAGGGACATTCGGCTGTTGGTGGTGGACATCGACGGCACGATTGCGGGGCCTTCCAACCAGGTTTCGGAGCCGGTGCGGCAGGCCATTCAAAAAGCCAAGGCTGCAGGCGTGCGGGTGGCCATTGCCACAGGTCGGATGCATCGCTCTGCTGAGCGGTTTCATTACGCCATTGGAGCGGACATGCCCCTCTGCAGCTATCAGGGGGCGCTCATTCGGGATCCCGACAGCCAAAAGACCTTGAAGCACTGGAGCCTGGACTGGTCGCTGACGGAGGAGCTGTTGCAGGTGCTGCAGGATCAGCCGGTGGGGGTGCACCTCTACATCGATGACCAGCTCTATGTGCGAGAGCTCAGCCCCCTCAGCCAAGCCTATGCCGAGCGCTCCCAGGTGCCGCTCCAGATGCTTTCCCCCGCCCAATATGGGAAAAGCCCCACCAAGATCCTAGCTGTTTCGGAAGATACGGAGTTTCTGCAGGCATTACAGGGATCCCTGCGGCAGCGGTATTCTCCTGAGCAGATCTACCTCACCCGCTCGGAGCCGATTTTTCTGGAGGCCACCCATCCGGCGGTGAACAAGGGCAATGCCGTTCGTTTTCTGGCGGAAGAGCTGCTGGGGGTGTCAGCGGAGCAGGTGATGGCCATCGGCGATGGCGACAATGACATTGAGATGCTGCGGTATGCAGGGATCGGGGTAGCGATGGGGAATGCCTCGCCGGCTTTGCTGCCCCACGCCGATTGGGTGGCTCCTCCCGTCAGCGAAGATGGAGTGGTGGCGGCCATCGAGACTTTTATCCTCAGCTAGGTAGGGATCCGAGGGTGGGCTTGGCTGCTTCTCCTTTTTCCCAAGTCGCGTTGCGTCCAGAACAGCAACGGGCATTGGCGTATCGCTCGGGGCCTCTGGGGATCGCGGCAGTTCCGGGGAGCGGCAAGACGTTCATCCTGGAGCTGCTAATCGCCGATCTCATCCTGAAGCGAGGGATCCCACCGGATCGCATCGGGGTGTTCACCTACATGCGTTCGGCACGGGTCAATCTGCTGCGCCGTATCAACCAACGCCTGCAAGAGGCGGGCTACCCAGATCGCTTTACCCAAGCCTTTACCTTGCATTCCCTAGCGCTGCGGGTGTTGCGGGAGGCCCCCGGCCCTTGGGAAGAGCTGTCCATCCTGGAGGGATATGAACAGGAGCGCCTGCTCAGCCGTCTCTGCCGCGCCTGGCTCGCCCACCACACTTACCTCTGGGAGCCGCTGATTCCCCCCGACGATTCCCACCAGAAGGTGGTTCGAAACCGGACGCGGTTCCGGCGCAGCTTCCAACAGATGGTGCAGGCGGTGATTAGCACGGCCAAGAATCTGCGTCTGGGGCCGGAGCAGATCCCTGCTGACAGGGAGGGCTATCTGGGTTGGGCGGCTCCGATCTATGCCGCCTACCAAGCGGAGCTGCGCCGCCTGGGCAAGCTGGACTACGACGACCTGGGCTGGCAGGCGGTGGAGCTGATCGAGCGCGACCCGGCGCTGGGGCAGCAGGTGCAAAATTGGTATGACTACCTGTTTGAGGACGAGGCCCAGGACAGCTCCCCCCTACAAGAAGAGCTGCTGCGGTTGCTCAGCCAGCGCACCGGCAACCTGGTGCGGGTGGGGGATCCCAACCAAAGCATCATGGGCACCTTCACCACCGCCGAGCCGCGGCTGTTTCGTGACTTTTGTCAGGCCAGTCCCCGAGTAATCCTAGAAGAGTCCAGCCGCAGCGCCCCCCAGATCCTCGAGTTGGCCAACCGCCTAGTGGACTGGGTAAACCAGAAGCACCCCATCCCGGCCCTGCGCACCGCCCTGGCTCCCCAGCACATTCGTCCGGCCACCACTGGTGGCCAGAATCCCCCGGCCAGCGAGGGGCAGGTGGAGTTTCGCCGGGTAGCCGGATCGCCGGAGGAGGAGCTGCAGGAGGTAACACGGTGGGCCCTGGCAGCCGCCCAAGCTTTCCCCGACCAGACGGTGGCCATTCTGGTCACCACCAACGAGCTGGGGGGCAAGGCCCTCGACTACCTGCGGGAACTGGGGGCAGAGCAGGTGATCGACCTGTTGCGGGGCAACCCCAGCCAGCGGCGGGTGCTGCTGCAACTCAAGGGAATAATCGACTGGTTGGCCCAGCCCACTTCCTCTGCTCGCCTGGCTGCAGCCGTAGATCACCTAGCCGACTGGGCCGGGATCCCACGGGCTGAGCTACAGCCGATGCTGGGCTGGATCCGCGCCTCGCTGCCGGAGCGGCTGCTCTTTCCCCAGTTTGGGGAAGCCCCTACTTTGCCGGATAGCCCCTCTTGGCAAAGCCTGGGCAGGCTGCTGCGCACCCTGGGGGCTTGGCTGCGGGCTGGGCGCTCCCCTTGGCCGGAAGTGCTGAATGTAGTTGTCCAAAGCCTCTACCGCAAGCCGGAAGAACTGTTTGTGGGTCGCTACGTCATCGACCAGTTGGAGCAGGTGCTGGGATCCCTGCCTGAGGTCGATTGGCAGGAGATTGCCCAAGAATTTCAGGTGATTCTGGATTACCGCCTCAACAACCTGCCCTCGGAGATCTTTGCCTTCAACCCCGAGCCGGGCAGCATCACCGTTGCTACGCTGCACCGTGCCAAGGGTTTGGAATGGGATCAGGTCTTCATCCCCCAGGTGTCGGCCTACGAGTTTCCCGCCCAGTACGGAGAGCGTCGCCTTGGCCTAGCTTTTTTGGAAGATGTGGATATGCAGGCAGAGGCCCTGGCCCAGTTGCGAGAGCTCAGCCGCAGAAGATATTGGGAGCTGCAGGCCAACTCTCCTACCGAACAGGCCTTTCTAGACTTGGCTGCAGAGCGGTTGCGGCTGCTATACGTGGGCATCACCCGCAGCAAGCGGCGGCTCACCCTCTCGGTCTCCAGCCAATCTCGCTTTGGCGAAGAGCAGAGTTCATCGTTGGTGTTTCGCGTGTTGAGCCGCCCTTCCGAGGCGAGTTGACAGCGAGGCCTCGGGTTCTTCCTTGCCCCGCCGCAGCCTGCTAGCATGGCTAAGCCCGGTAGCACCGCCTTGCGGGATGGGGCAGTCGTTTAAAAGCATGGGTATTCTGCAATGCAACCTCGGCGTGTTGCCCGCGAACTGGCCCTGCTAGGGGTCAACCAACTGCCAGCCACGGCGGCCAAACTGAGCGAAAAACAACTGGAGGACTTGCTGCTGGCAGCCATCCGCGCCCTGCAGGAAGAGACCCATGAAACTCTCTCCACGGCGGCGGCAGAAATTCAGCGCAGCGATCGCCTGTTGCACGAGAGTGATCCCCTGTTATTGGCTGCTTCTGATGCCAAGGAAGAGGGCGGATCTCGCTCCCTTACTGTCCGCCTTCAGCAGGCCCAACGACATCTACAACGCTTGGAAACGGCTCTGAAGGCGGCCAACGCCCGCGACACCGCGCCGGGAGAATTGCTGGAGCTGGCCCACCAAGCCCAAGTGGCCCTCAGCAACGCCGGCCAAGCCCTGGAACACATGGAACAACGGCTGTACAGCGTCCGCCACATCCTGGATGAGGTCGTTCAGTTGTCCCAAAAGGCGGTCAACCGGCTGGGAGCTGCCCTCTCCATGCCGGAGCTGTTGCACATCGCCCAAGCGCAAGAGGTGCGCACCTATGCTCTCCAACTGTTGACTGCCCTGCGCACCCATAAGGAGGCTATCGATGCCCGTTTACAAGGGGTTTTGGTAGGCTGGCAACTGCAGCGGGTGGGGCGGATCGAGCGCGATATCCTGCGCCTGGCAGTGGTGGAAATGGAGATCCTGCGCAGCAGCCCCGACAAGGTCGCCATCAACGAAGCTGTAGAATTGGCCAAAAAATACGGGGATCCGGAGGCCGCCGCTTTCGTCAACGGCGTGCTGCGACGAGTGGTGGACAACCCGGTGGAGACCCACAGGGGCCCTGCTGCCGGCTCGGCGGGCTGAGCAGATCACGGGGGATCTTCCTTGCCAGGGTAAAAGTCGGGATCCATCACCTGCTCTAATGTGCAGGGACACTGGGCCGGCAGATCTGTCTCAGACAGGGGCGTTTCTCTCACCACCACCAGGATCCCGTCCTGATAAGCTTCTTGCGGGGCTGCCACGGGCTTGAGGCTGGGATTGTCCCTGAGCAACCGCTGGATCTGGCGGCGTTGTTCGGTCATCGTTGCCCGCCAACCTTTGCCTCGCAGGTGGGGCTGGAAGTGCCCCTTCAGCAGATGTCCTAGCAAGATCCCTGGCCAGTTCAGCAGGGCAGCTTGCTCTTGCCTCCAGAAGCTACGTGCTGCCACTCCTCCCTTCAACCCCGACACTGGCTAGGGGTAGGTTGGGATCGGCAGCGGCGAGAGAGGGTTTTGCGGATCCAGAAGCGGGCGATGAGACTCGAACTCACGACATCCAGCTTGGGAAGCTAGCGTTCTACCACTGAACTACGCCCGCACAGAACCGGGCCCGGCATCCTGAAGCCCTGTCTCTTCTAGTTTATCATCATCTTGCACGTGGGATCCCTGATACAACTGAGGCAGCCTTCTGTCTGCAACCTATGTCCAGCATCCTCTTGCTCTCCGGTAGTCCCAGCACTCCTTCTCGCTCGGAAGCGATTTTGCATCACGCTGCCGGGATCCTGTCCGGTCTCGGGTTGACAACGGAGTTTGTCTCGGTGCGGGACTTGCCGCCAGAGGATCTGGTGCGGGTCAACTTCGAGAGCCCTCAACTCAAGCAGATTCAGGAAAAGGTGGCCCAGGCCGCCGGGATCATTCTCTCCGTCCCTGTTTACAAAGCTTCTTACCCAGGTGTGTTTAAGGCACTGCTGGATTTGCTAGACCAAGATGCCTTTACCGGCAAGGTGATTCTCCCCATCGCCACAGGCGGAACGCTGGCCCACCTGCTGGCCATCGACTTTGCCATGAAGCCGGTGCTGGCCGTGATGGGCGCAACCCATATCTTGAAAGGGGTCTACATCCTCAGCTCGCAAATCCAGTTTGAGGCGGACGGCACCCTGCGGCTGGAGGCCGACGTTGAAGAACGTCTGCAAGCGGGGATCCGAGCGCTTGCCCAGGCGGTGCAATAGAGGCATACAACTTCTAGGAACTTTTCAACGATTTTTCGTTCAGGCAGCAGGGGACAGCTAGTGAATGAACTACCCCACCGCGTAGGCGGGTGGGGTTTCCTCACCCGCTTGACAGCA
>NZ_JANSJA010000150.1:0-9032 GCF_047462335.1 Synechococcus sp. H60.1 | reverse complement strand
TTGAGATTCCTTCGCGTCAGCGGGCCGTAGGCTCTGGAGCGGGGGTTATGGCGTCCCCCCCAGGGCCAGGGCCGCGGGGCAAGCAAACCGCACCTCAATCGAGGATAAACATCTAGGGATCCTCCGCACAGGGGACGGCAGCCTCAGAGGGGGCAGCTTGTCCTAGGCTATCCAAAAAATGCTGCAAGAGCTGAAAGCGAGGTGGGTTAAGACTGTAGTAGATCCAGCGCCCCTGCTGGCGAGCGTTGACCAACTGCGCATCTCGCAAGGTCTTTAAGTGAAACGAGAGCTTGGATTGGCTTATCTGCAGCTTTTCGCAGAGATCGCAAACGCACAGCTCGCGCCCACGCAACAGTTGCAGTGCGCGCAGGCGAATTGGATCAGAGAGAGCGTGAAATCCCTCCCGTACCTGCTCACACAGCAAATCCCCCTCTACCTTGGCCAACCACGAAACCATCCTTCAACTAGGGTAGCAAGAGCTTTGCGCCCCCACCGGCAAACACTCCTCCCACCCCAGTTGTTCCTGGGCTGGGAAGGCCGCCATTGCTCTGCAGCACCGGCGCAACCCTGGGTTCGCACTGCCTCTCATCAGGCCAACCCCGGCAGCAGTTGGTAGTGCAACACCTGCGGTGGCCGAGCAAAGTAGGGCTCGAGGAGGGCGCGCCAGCGGACAAAGTTTTCCGATTGGCGGAAGTTAACCAGATGGGCCTCCAGGGATCTCCACTGTACCAGCAACAGGTACTGCTGAGGGTACTCTAAACAGCGCTGCAGTTGGTGCTGCCGATAGCCATCGGTTTGTTGTAGGTAGACAAAGGCTTGCGCGATGGCAGCTTCGAAGGCAGCTTCAGAGCCGGGGGTGACTTCAAACTGAGCCACCTCCAGGACAGGCGAAGGGTTCATAGGCTAGGTATGCAGGCCGCACTCGGTTTTGGCTGTGCCCTTCCAGCGGCCGGAGCGGGGATCCTCCCCCGGCTCCACCGGCGCCGTACAGTGGATGCAGCCAATGCTGGGATAGTTGCGGTCGTGGAGGGGATTGTAAGGGATCCCGTGGTCGAGAATGTACTTCCAGACTTGGCCGTTTGTCCAGTCGGCGAGCGGGTTGAGCTTGAGGCGGTTGCGCTTGCCATCCCACTGCACCTTGCCGATATCGGCGCGGGTGGAAGACTGCTCGCGGCGCATCCCAGTAATCCAGGTGGTGCAGTTGGCCAGGGCGCGATTTAGGGGTTCCACCTTGCGGAGGTTGCAGCAGAGGTCAGGGTTGGTGCGGTACAGCTCCGGCTCATACTGCGCTGCCTGCTCTTCCGGGGTGAGCAAGGGCTTGAAAACCTCCAGTTGCAAATCGGGGTAGCGCGCCAGCACCTGTTGCTGGAGTTGCAGGGTTTCCGGGAAGTGAAAATCGGTATCTAGGAAAAAGGCGCGAACCTGAGGGCGAATGGCCGTGAGCAGATCGATGAGAACCAGATCTTCCGGCCCAAAGCTGCAGGCCAGCACCAGCCCGTCCCCAAACTCCGCCACGGCCCAGGCCAGCAGGTCACTTGCAGAAAGAGGCTCAAATCGCTCGCTCAGAGAAGCTACTTGCGGCTGATACTGCTCTCGTAACGCCTGAGCCGCCAGCTCCCAGTGGCCAGAGGAAGAAAGGGTTGCAGTCATAGGGGAAAGACACCAAATCCAAGGCTCTTTGCCTTTTTAATCTACACTAATTCGGTCAAGGTTTAGGATTTTTGGCTATTGGGCAACGGCGGGCAGGGATCGGGCTCCCTTGGCGCGCAGGGGGATTTGTCCCCAGCGATCCCGACGAACCCCCATGACCAGGCCATGCCAGAGAGGTCTGGGACCTGGCTCCGGCAGGTGAACCCAGTGGTAGCGCAACACCCCTCGCCGTGGGTTGATATCCAGCTCAAACACCCGCAGAGCGGAGACCGGCCCCACGAGAGGAGGCGCTGTCAGGTAGGGGATCCCGTCCTGCACATAGACCCTCGGCACGTGCAGATGTCCACTCAACACCGCCACCACCCGCCCGTGGTCGGCTAAGAGGGTATGCAGCGCTGCAGCTTGCTCGCTGCGGAGCCGGTACTTGCGGAACAAAACCGCATCCATGTGGGTGGGGGAGATAAAGGGAGGCTGATGGATGAGCAGGATCAGCCATTCCTCGGGCACCGCCTGTAGATGTTCGCCTAACCAGTGCAGTTGCGAGGGGCGCAGCACGCCCTGGGGCAGAGGGAACTGGCCCAGGCTGGCATCGAGGGCAATCAAGCGGATCCCGGGCAGGGGGGAAAGGCTGTAATCGACGTAGCCCGTGGGGGCAAGGGGCAACGGAAATTGACGTTGGCACCAGCGGATAAATTGCTCCCGGTTGAAGCGCCCCTCCCTCCCCAAGGTATCGATATCGTGGTTGCCGAGGCTGAGGTAGTAGGGCACCCGCAGTTGGGCGAGAATCTCCTGGAACAACTCAAAGCTCTGCGGATCGGCTTGATCCACCAAGTCGCCAGTGAACACCACAAAGTGTAGATCGGGCACTTGGTTGAGATGGGCAACAGCAGCTTCCAACTGGTGGCGAGGGGAATCGGACATCCACCAGCAGCGGCACCCCGTCTCCGGCATCAGGTGAACATCTGAGACTTGGGCAAAGCAAATCCTTTGGGTCGCCATCACCTAGGCACTTATTCACACCTCACGCCCGCATCATAGTCAATAACCAGCCAGAGGGCTATGGACTTCTCTTAACCTCTGCCGGGGTACCGAAGGGGAGTTGCGGTTGCTGCGATTTGGAATCACGACCAATGAGTCTGATTCTTGTTCCGGCGCCGCTGCCAAGCAACTGCTAGGGTGTAGCGACACGGATCTTCGCCAAGAGGATCCCTTAGTTCAAGCAAGGAGAAAAAATCATGTCTGCTACCACCCTTGTTCGTTGCGCCTGTGAACACTGCAACTGCAGCTTCGAAAGCAGCCAAGGCTATCGCTACGAAGGCCAACTCTACTGCAGCGAAGCCTGTGCCACCCATGACCACGCCCACCCTTCGCCTTGCTGCGTGGCCTCTCACTGCTGTCAATAGCAGGTTGGCAGGGATCGCTCACCCCGGCTTTTGCTTTCCGGGATCCCGTGTTGCTTCTCTCCCTGGGCAGTTTTTGATACGCTCCTAAGGAGCTTTATCCCTGTCGGCCCGGGGGCCGGCCCAACCCGTTGGCATGGAATACCGCTGGGATCTGCTGTCTACTCCACCCCAGTTTGATCCGGAGCTGAGCCGAGAATACGGCAAGTATGCAGCCAAGGTGTTGGCCTTGCGTGGGCTGCACAGCCGGGAACAAGCGCGGGCCTTCGTCGATCCTAATCGGTATTCTCCCACGCCAGCGGAATCCCTGCCGGATCTGGAGCGGGCGGTGGCGCGGCTGCTGGAAGCCAGGGAAAAAGGAGAAACCCTCTGCATTTGGGGAGATTTCGACTGCGATGGCGTTACCGCCACCAGCCTCTTGCTCTCGGCGTTACAGACCTTGGGCTTCCGAGTCCAGTTCACCCTACCGCTGCGCAGCAGCGAAGGGCATGGCTTGAACCCCCAGCGGCTACAGCAGGTGCTGGCTCAGGGCTGCCAAGTGCTCCTGACGGTGGATTGCGGCATGGGCAATGCCGCCGAAATTGCTGCCGCCCAAGCCCAGGGGGTGGATGTCATCGTGGCGGATCACCACACCCTCCCGGATCCCTTGCCCCCTGCCTATGCTGTCATCAATCCCTTGCGTCTGCCAGAAGACCACCCGCTGCGCTTTCTGCCAGGGGTGGGAGTGGCCTACAAGATGGCGGAGGCCCTCTACCAAGCGCTAGGGATCCCGGGCGTAGAAGAGCACCTGGATCTGGTGGCGGTGGGGATCGTGGCCGATGTGGCGGTGTTGCAGCGGGAGTGCCGCTACCTGGTGCAGCGGGGCCTGGTGAGGCTGGCCAAGACGCAGCGTCCGGGGCTGCGGGTTCTTTTGGATTGGGTGAGCAACGGCCAATCCTCAGGAATGCCGACAGCCCAAGACATCGCCTTTCGCCTTGCTCCCAAGCTGAACGCCATTGGCCGTTTGGACGATGCCAGCCTGGCGGTGGAGCTGTTGACCACCTCCGATCCGCAGCGGGCCCAGACGCTGGTGGAGCATTTCGTTGCCCTCAATGAGGAGTGTCGGCAGCTCACCCAACAGGTGCTGCAAGAGGTCAGCCAGCAGGTGGAGAGCTTGGATCTGGCGCGGGAGCGGGCCATCGTCCTGGCCGGAAGCGGCTGGAATGCAGGGGTTTTGGGAATTGCCGCGGCGCGCTTGGCGGAGCAATACGCTTGCCCCACGGTGTTGATCGCCAAAGATGAGAGGAGGGGACGGGGCTATGGCTCGGGCCGCTCGATTCCGGGGGTGAACCTAGTGGAGGCCATCGAGGCCGTGCGTCCCCTCTTGCTGGGGGGAGGCGGACACCCCATGGCTGCCGGGATCCAAGTAGAGCTGTCTTGCCTGGCCGCCGTACAACTGGCTTTGCGGCGGGAGCTAGCCGCGCGGGTTAGCCCGGATCAGCAAGCTCGCGCCCTGGCGGTGGAGATCGTCATCGATTGGGAACTGTTGGCCTCTCAGGGCCGGGATAGGGTGGCAGAGCTGGACGAGGTGTATCGGCAGTTGCAGCTCCTGCAGCCCCTTGGCCACGGCAATCCCAACCCCGTCGTAGCCCTGATGAACGTTCGCCGTGGTAGCGTCCGGCTGGGAGTTTCTCAGAAGGGTCGCCACCTGAAGTTTGAGCTGGGATCCCGTACCCTCTGGTTTTGGGAAGCCGGCGAAGAGTTGGAGCGGTGGCAAGAATGCCGGGCCTTGGACATCGCCCTGCAGTTGGAAGCCGACGCCCAAGGCAAGCAGCCCTGGCAGGGCAAAGTACTGGCGGTGCGCCCCTCTGGTAACTGGCAGGCGCCCACCGTTTTCGTCCCCAGTCTTCAGATCCGGGATTACCGGCAACGCCCCCTGCCGGATTCCCTCAAAGGAGTCCTCTGCTACGATGGGCAGGCCCTTCCTCTCGATCAAGACTTCCTCCTGCCGACAAAAACAGCCCTGCTGCTGGCCCGCTGGCCCTGGCTGCCAGCAGACTTGGCCCAACTGCTGCAACAGGTGCAGCCGCAAACGCTGATCCTGGCTGCTTCTGGCCACCGCTGGGAGCGCCTCCCCCACCAAATCGCCCAACTCCAGGAATTGGGGCGGACAGGCCGATGGGATCCCCATGTCCTGGCGGCGGTAACCGGCTTGCCCTGGCAGTGGCTGGCGGAATTGGAGGGGCCGGAGCAGATCCCGACACGGCTGCTGGGCCGTATTCAAGAATCCCAGGCTTTTCACCGCTGGCTGGACGAGGTCAGCGCCGCCCAGATTGCCCAACTCTGCCAACGGCTGCTGCAACCGGATCCCCTGCCAGCGGTTTTTCCTCCGAAGTAGAAGACGACAACTGGGCACAACCACTAGCCAACTTTGGGATTGTGCACCAGGCTTAACCCTGCCGGCTGGAGTTGTGCATCTTCGGCTCTGTCGGGCAGCAGGCGCAAGGGGGAACCAAAGCGGCCAACGGCTATGGTGTTGTGCAAGCCCGGCACCTGGCGGATGGATCCCTGACGTAGGCAGCGGTGCAAGCGCCGCAGCAAAAATAGATCGGCCTCGGAGCACTCATCTCGGAACAGCCTCACGTTGAGCTCGTGTTCCTGAGCAGCGGTGAGCAGACCGGTCATCATGGCAGTTTGAATGATTTGCTGCACAATCGTGCTTTTGATCTCGCTCATGGTGTGGATGCTCTTGGATTTAGACTTTTCGCTGGTTTTATTCTCGACAAGACCCTTTGAAATGAGCTCCGCCGAATGGCGGATTGGATATACGCACTTTGCCGGCTTTTTCGCTGCCCAAGATCCAGGGTCCTTCACTGATTTATAAGCTTCGACTTTGCTCAGATCCCATGCGGATAGAAACCTACATTGGCGATGCGTCAGACTTTCACATCTAACTCGAAGCCAGAGCAGCAATTGGATACGTAGGGATCCAATCTTCGCTGCAGTGCGGGATTAGACTCAACAATGGGTTGTTTGAACTTGCCAAAGAGTGGCCGATTCCACGATTTTCCGAGCCGTTGTTTGAAGCTACAAACAGATGTCTGTAGCAATACGGAACTGGGAAGCGTCGCTTGTTACCGACAAATGGCGTAGGCTGGATTGGCCTTTTATCTGGGCTTTGTGGGACAGGAAGGCACCCAGGATGAGCGGCAACTTTGTGTTGTGTTAGGGTGGGGGCACTCTGTGGTGGCGGTTGGCTATGTCGGAAAGTCCCCAACAAGTTGGCTGTGCTGCCCCGCTGGGCTGCTGCAGCTGGGGTTGTCTGGATCTGCTGGCGGTGTTGGGCTTGGGGCTGGTGGGGGCAGGGATGGGATCCGCGCTTCGGGAGCCTATCGCACCTACCAATTCGCGGTGGAGCAGCTCGCACAGAATGCGGTGGTGGAGCGGCTGGGGGATCCCCTGCGTCCGGGCTGGCCCTCGCGGCTGCGCTTTCAGGGCGCTATAGGGATTGGCAAAAGACAAGGGCTAAGCGGAGGGATCCGGTAGGGGCTTACAGTCTACCAGTTGCGGCTCCTCTTGAGGAGTGAGGGTTTTCAGGTCTAGCAGTGCCGTTCCTGCCGGCGCCTCAACAGCGGGGCTCTCGGCGAGGTTGCCCAGCAATAGTTTCTGCAAAGCAGCCTGGGCCGGTTGAAACTGGGGATCCAGCTCCAGGCAGCGCTGCAAACTGGCCTGGGCCGCTTCTCGCTGGCCGGCCTGTAGTTGGATCAACCCCAAGGTATGCCAGAAGGCGGGCCGCTGCGGCTCCAGTTGCGTAGCCCGTTGGGCGTCGGCCAGGGCCAGCTCCAACTTCCCCAGCTTCAGGGCCTCCCAGGCGCGGTTGTTGAGGGCCACCGCGTCTTCTGGGGTGAGCTCCAGGACGCGCGAGTAGGCTTGCGCTGCTTTCTCTGCATCCCCCAGGTCGCCATAGACCAGGCCCAAGGCAAACCAGCCCCAGGGATCCCGTTCGTTGAGGCGGGTCATCTCTTGGGCGGCGGCAAGGGCTTCTTCCAATCGGCCCAGGCGGCGCAAGCTGGTGATCTGGCCAAACCAGCAGGCAAAGCTGCCAGGACGCTGCTGCACCAAGCTCCGGAACTGCTCCAGGCTGGCCTCGTGTTGCCCCAGCTCCTGCTGTGTCACCGCCAGGGCATAGCGAGCCGGGAAGTCCTCTGGCCGGATCTTCAGGGCCTCCTCAAAGTGGATGCAAGCCTCCTTCAGGTAGCCCAATTTCTGGAAGGCCACGCCGCGGGCGTACCAGCTTTTGGGGTTGTCGGCGTCGTAGCGCAGGGCACGTTCCAGGGCTTTGCTGGCCAGCCGATATTGCCCCAGGCGCAGCAGAGCCACCCCTAGGTTATGGAGCGTAATGGGATCCCGGCGGCGCAGCCGCAGCGAGCGCTTGTAACACTCGATGGCCGAGCGCAGCCGCTGGCAGTGGAACAGGGCATTGCCTTGGTAGCGCCAGACCCGGCCACTTCTGGGGTTGAGCTTCAAAACCCGGGCAAAGCTGGCCGCCGCCGAGCTGGGCCGCCGCAGCCGCCGCAACACGATCCCACGTGCCAGCCAGGTGCGGGGCTGTTGGGGGTTGTAGCGCAGCGCCTTGTTCAGGCTGTTGAGGGCCAGCTTGGGCCGCTTGAGTTGCATGAGGCGAATGCCGCGGTTGTGCCAGGCCAGGGCGTCCTCCGGGTTGCTCTCCAGCACCTTGTCGTAGTTGACCACCGCCGCTTTGTACTGGCCCAGGCGCCCCAGAATCAGGGCCAGGCGCAGCCGCGTCTCCTCGTCGTAGGGGTTGATGCTCAGGGATCCGTTGTAGCTATCCACCGCCTCGCGGTAGCGGGCCAACTGCACCAGCACATCGCCGCGGCGGCTCCAGGCCAGGGCAAAGTTGGGATCCATATTCAAAGCGCGGTCGTAGGCGGCCAGGGCTTCGGTTAGGTTGCCCCGCTTGCGCCACTCCTCGGCCCGATCGAATTGAATATCGGCGCTGTTCCACTGGAACAGGCGCTGAAGAAATTGCAAAATGGCAATCTTACGTGCCCCTTCCTCCGGTGTGGCAGAGGGCATTTCGCCAGTGGCAATGCGCAGGATGGCTAGCTGAATGGCTCGTAGGAAAGCTTGGAACCCCCGCACTTCCTCATCTTCAGGAGGTTCCTCGCGGCGGTGGTATTGCAGCCGAAATCGCTGCAGATCTCCAGGGGTGGGAAAGCTGGGATCCAAAAAGTGCATCAGCTCCCGGGCCCGGTACTCAAACAGCACCGGATCTTCCTCAGAGCCGCTAAAATCCAGCAGCGGCGCTTCTGCCAGGGGGCGGGGCAGCTCGGCGGGCGTGTGAAGTAGGGTCAGCAGGCGCTGGTTCTGTCGGGGCGGAGCGTGGGAGAAGCCGCTGTAGAGCTCATCTCTAGGCCAGGGATTGGCGACAAATTCCGGTGAGGCCACCACCCCGATCCAGCGGCATTGTTCGATGGCCAGTTGCAGCTCCAGCCGGCGGTCGTCTCCCGGCTGCAGCATCCAGCGGTCAAACCAGACCTTGAAGTCCTCCCGATCCAGCCGCTCCGCCAACTGCCGCGCCCAACGGGCCTGGGCCCGGTGGTAGCGCAGGAAGAGATCGAACTTGTAATGCCCGGAAGACATGAACGTCGGCTCGCTGCTCTTTTCCAGCTTATCCTCGCTGCTCTTTTCCAGCTTATCTTTGCCACCGCCTCGGCGGCTTAGGGCGTTGCCCTTCCCCGACTGCAAGATCGGCGATAGTTGAGGAAGGGTTGGTCAGGAGGGGGAGATGGCAAGCGGAGTGCTGGCGATTGCCGCAGCGATTGGCTTGGTGGTTTTGCTGTTGGAAGCGATTCGCTATCGCCGCTGGGGATCCCTGCGCCGTTGGCAGCCGGCAATGGGACTGGGCCTGGCGGCCCTGGCAGCGCTGGGGGCGGGGCTGGGACAGTTGCCGGAACCGGTTCCGCTGGCCCTGCTCTTGGG
>NZ_JANSJA010000149.1:0-868 GCF_047462335.1 Synechococcus sp. H60.1 | reverse complement strand
AGGGGTCAACGCCAAAAGAAGCTTGTTGCAGCTTCTGCTTGACCACATCCCGCACCACTGAGCGGAGCAATTCCAGCTCAGAGGGGTTGAGCTGATCGCGGCTGGGACACTCATCGGGAGCCAGCCACATGTAAACAGCAGGAACGCGGTTTAGGATCTGCTGCATCATCGCTTCCCGCTCCTTGGCGTCATGAAACACCTGCTGATGGGGATGCTCGGTACAGAGGTAATTTTCCAGCTCTCCTAGGGCCAGATACTCAACGATATTAACCAACATCTTTTCCATCATGATCAACGTCCCTCCTAAAAATCCCTGTCACTCTTAAAACAGGTATTAAACAAAGCGTGTGTAAGATCTCTTCTGCGGCTAAGCCTTTCCATCTCTATTTACCTCGTTTGTCTTCCCGCTTGCCGCTAAAAGCAGCCAGCAGGAACCATCAGAAACCGTGAAGATCGCTTCTCTGGCATCCGGCACCAACGAAAAATTATCGAGCTTCCGAGGAGAGCAGGGTACAGTATTTAACAAAGACTATAGAAGCTTAGCCACAGTGAGAAAGAAGATCTCACTCAACCACTCCTCGCCCACCACGCTAGCATACGACTATGTGAAAAATTATGGGAATATCAAGGAACTTACATATTTTTTGACAATTGGCTAACTTAGCGCGCCAAAGCCGGCTTGGAATACTGCTGAGACAAGTGCTGAGAGGCCAGACAGGTGACTGCTGGCCCCAGCTACGGGCTCCGCAAAGCCGTTGCAGCTTAGGGATCTGAACTCAGAAACAATGAGGCTAGCCCGCCAATGGTAAATCAACTCGCTGGGCCTGGATCCAGAAAGATTCTAGGTCGTAGTAGTCTCTTTCCTCCT